>CAZKGZ010000070.1:0-7071 GCA_964552365.1 uncultured Oscillospiraceae bacterium
GCCGCGAATACGGTCTCGGTGCAGGAGATGTTCGTGAGCGACACCGAAAGCCCGGCACCGCCCTCGAGCACGGTGAGATACACCGCCGTGCGCGCGGCCCCCTCGGGAACATCCGGGAAGCTCGCCGCCGCGTCCTCGCGCGAGAGCGTCTGCTCCATGGCCGTGCCGCGCTCTGCGCCGAAGAGGGCGTACATGCTGTCTGCCTCGGCGACCGTGAGATCTCCGCCGAGCACCGCAATGCTCTCGCCCGGCATGGCAAAGACCGAGACGCCGAGAAGCGCCGCGCACAGCACGAGGCACAGGAAAATGCGAATCGTTTTCAATGCGTTTCCTCCGAAAAAGGAAAGGGCGGCAACGAAATTCCCGTGCCGCCCGATTTTTTCCTTTCGCTTATTACGAGCCGTAAACTTTGATGCTGGTGATGACCGGCTGGTTGGCCTCGGCGATGAAGCCGTCGGCTCCGGTGACCTGCACGCTCGCGGCGATCTGATCGACAATGTCCATGCCGCTCACGACCGAGCCGAACACGGCAAAGTCACCGTCCAGGTAGGTCGCATCGTTCTGCAGGATGAAGAACTGGCAGGTGCCGCTGTTCTTATCCGTGCCGCGTGCCATACCGATGGCGCCGCGCGTCATGGAAAGCGGATTGTTGAAGCCGTTCGAGGTGAACTCGCCTTCCACCGTCGTGCTCGCCTTGCCCGTGCCGTTCTTGTTCGGGCAGCCGCCGTAAATGGCGAAACCGTCAATGGCGCGGTAGATGGTCAGATCGTTGTAGAAGCCCTTTTTGGCGAGATTGAGGAACTGCGAGGCCGTCTTCGGCGCGCTGTCCGCATCGATCTCCAGACGGATGGTGCCGTAATTCTTTACGACGATCTCCACCTCATGCTTGCCGGTCCATGTTTTGCCGCTGCCGCAGGCCGTGAGGACGCTCAGCATCATCAGAAGAGCCAGTACAAGTGCGATTTTTCTTTTCATAGGGCAAACCTCCGTTTCGAAAGAAGTCCTGTGGGGAATTATTTTTTCTCGGCAAGAGAGCGGGAATAATCCGCGAAGCGTTTCTTCTTCTCGTCGCACTCCTCGGCGGAAGCGCCTCTTGCAAGAACATACATTTTGATTTTCGGCTCCGTGCCGGACGGACGGACGACAAGAGCCGAGCCGTCGGCGAGCTCAAAGTAGAGCACATTGCTGCCGACGATGGGCGTCTTTTCCACAACGCCGAGGCCGGGGATGGTGACATCGCCGCTCTCATAGTCGCGCACGCGGGCCACCGGCACACCGCCGATCTCTTTCGGAGGCGTCTTGCGCAGCGACTCCATCAGAGCACGCATCTCGCCGAGACCGTCCACACCGTACATGTAGAGGTTCACGGTCTCCTCGCGGTAGTAACCGTACTTGGCGTACAGCTCGTCAATGGCGTCGATGAGCGTCATGCCGCGGTCATAGTAGTAGGCGGCCATTTCCGCTACGATCATGGAGGCGGTCACGGCGTCCTTGTCGCGCACATAGTCGCCGACCATGTAGCCGTAGCTCTCCTCGAAGGCGAGGATGTACTCGTAGCTGCCCTTTTCCTTATACTCGGCAAGCTTCTCCGCCATGAACTTGAAGCCGGTGAACGTCGCTTCAAAGTGGACGCCGTTCTCCTCGCAGATGCGCTGCACCATCGTGGTGGACACGATCGTGCTCAGCGCGGCGGGATGCTCCGGCATGGTGCCGGCGGCGCGGCGGGCATTGATGATATAGTCGAGCAGCAGGCAGCCCATCTGGTTGCCGGTGATGGGGATATACTCTCCGTTGCGGCGCGCCATAACGCCGATGCGGTCGGAGTCGGGATCGGTGCCGATGATCAGGTCGCTGTTGACCTTCTTGGCCAGCTCAATGGCAATATAGAAGCCTTCGGGGTTTTCGGGGTTCGGGCTCTTTACGGTCGGGAAATCGCCGTCGAGCACCATCTGCTCCTTTACCGGATAGACGTGCTTCACGCCCAAACGGTTCAGTGCCTCGGGAACGAGCTTCCAGCCGCAGCCGTGGAACGGCGTGTAGACAATGCGGAAGTCATCGGCGACCTTCGCGACCACATCGCGGTTGATGGCCTGCTGCTCCACATTCTGGAGGAACGCCTCGTCGGTCTCCTCACCCATCCACTCGATGAGTCCCTGCTCGACCGCGGCGTCAAAGTCCATGCGGCGGGGGGAGCGGAAAATGTCGGAATTCTCCATGCGGCGCGCGATCTCCTCCGCGTGCTGCGGGGGAAGCTGGGCACCGTCGGACCAGTAAACCTTGTAGCCGTTGTATTCCTTCGGGTTGTGGCTGGCCGTCACGTTGATGCCGGCCTCGGCGCCGTAGTGGCGGATGGCAAAGCTCAGCTCGGGCGTCGGGCGCAGCGACTCGAAAAGACGCACATGCACGCCGTTGGCCGCCATGATCGCCGCGGATTCGCGCGCAAATTCCTTGCTGTTGTGGCGGCAGTCGTGGCACACGCACACACCGCGCTTCATGGCCTCCGGTCCCTCGGCCACGATCAGCTCCGCAAACGCCTGCGTGGCATGGCGGATGACATGGATGTTCATGCGGTTCGTGCCGAGCCCCATCACACCGCGAAGACCCGCCGTGCCGAATACGAGGGGTGCATAGAAGCGGTCTTCGATCTCCTTGTCGTCACCGCGGATGGAGTCAAGCTCCTTCCATTCGTCTTCGCTCAGAGCCGGGCTGTTGAGCCACTTTTCATATGTTTCGCGCCAGTTCATTGTTCTTCCTCCGTTTCCGTTTCATCATCATTTTCCCGAATGAGCTCGCAGGCATCCGCCCACACCGAGGCGGGGACGAATATGTCCACACCCGAGCCGCTCATACCGAGGATCAGTTTACCGAATTGGCCGTCGTTGGGATACTGCCGCAGACAGGGAATGCCGTAGGCCTCCAGCCGACTGACAAGCAGCGTCTCGTCCATATCGAGACCCTTGCAGTGGCAGAGGTACACGGGCGCTTCCGGCTCGCCTTTCTCGTCGCGCGGCCAGCGCTCAAGCAGGTCACCGGGAAGCTCACGCCCCCATTTGCCGTTTTCTTCGTTCATGGATGCTCCCTCTTTTTGCTATTTATGATACTTACCGCCGTCGTTGATATTGAACGCACGGTAGATCTGCTCGAGTACCATCACGCGCGCGAGGTGGTGCGGGAATGTCATGCGCGACATGGAAAGACGCACATCCGCGCGGCGCTTCACGCTCTCCGAAAGACCGTCCGAACCGCCGATGAGAAAACACACGCGCGATCTTCCCTGCAGGGCGCAATCGCCGAGGAGCGACGCGAGCTCCTCGCTCGAATATCCCTTGCCTTCGATGCACAGCGCCACAACATATGCGCCCGTGCCGATTTTTGCGCTCATTGCCGCGCCGTCACGCTCGATGTCGCCGCTCTCCGGCAGCTCGATGATCTCGAGCGAGCAGTAGCGCTGCAGACGCTTGTCGTATTCCCCGCACGCCTCGGCGTAGAATTTTTCCTTGAGCTTTCCGGTGCAGATCAGCTGTACTCTCAGCACGGTGCCGCCTCCGGGAAACTCATCCGACGGCGTTTACGCGCACTTCGTCATCGGGCTCGTCGATGATGCAGATGTCCGCGCCGAGAAGGCGGAGCTTGCCGACGAGATCCTGATAGCCGCGCTCGATGAACTGAATATCCTGCACGAATGTGGTGCCCTCGGCGCAAAGTCCTGCGATGACCATCGCAGCGCCCGCGCGCAGGTCACACGCCGCAACGCTCGCGCCGCGGAGCGTTTCCACGCCCTCAATGGTCGCCGTGCGCCCGTCTACGGTCACAGCCGCGCCCATCTTGTAGAGCTCGTTGATATACTTGAAGCGGTTGTCCCAGACACCCTCGGTGACGACGCTCGTGCCGTCGGCCAGAGCGAGCGCCACGCCGATCTGCGGCTGCATATCGGTCGGGAAGCCGGGATAGGGCTGCGTCTTCACATTGGCATGGTGCAGCCGTCCCACGGAGCGGACGAGCACGGATTCCGGATATTCCTCCACCGTAACGCCCATTTCGCGCAGCTTCGCCGTGATGCAGTCCAGATGCTTGGGAATGACATTCTTAATGAGGACTTCTCCGCCGACCGCCGCCGTGGCCGCCATATAGGTGCCCGCTTCGATCTGGTCGGGAATGATGGCGTAGGTACCGCCGTGGAGCGAGTCGGTGCCGATGACCTTGATGGTGTCGGTGCCCGCGCCGCGGATGTCCGCGCCCATGGAGTTGAGGAAGTTGGCGAGGTCAACGATGTGCGGCTCACGCGCCGCATTTTCGATCACGGTGCGCCCTTCCGCGAGAGCGGCGGCGATCATAATGTTCATCGTAGCGCCGACGGAGACCTTGTCCAGATAGATGTTCGCGCCGCGAAGCCGTCCGCCGGGGACGGACGCGGTGATAAAATCGGAAATATCGACCTGCGCGCCGAGAGCCTTCATGCCCTTCACGTGCTGATCGATCGGACGGACGCCGAAGTTGCACCCGCCGGGCATCGTCGTGCGCGCATTGCCGAAACGGCCGAGCATTGCGCCGACAAAATAATAGGACGCACGGATCTTGCGCATGCGGTCATAGTCCGCGCCCTTCCATGTAACGCTCGTGCAGTCTATCTCCACCGTGGAGGGATTGAGAGAGCGAACTTTTGCGCCGAGAGACTCCAGAATATGCAGCAGAGCCACGGTATCGCTGATCTGCGGCAGATTTTCGATGCGGCATACGCCGTTCACCATGAGAGCGGCCGGAATGATGGCAACGGCCGCATTCTTCGCTCCGCTGATCTCTACTTCTCCGTGCAGGCGGTTTCCGCCCTGAATCTTATATTTTTCCAAGTGTTGATTACCCCCGTTGATACGGCTTTCGGGAAACGCCGAAAAGGCCTTTCCCAATAATCCACGATGATATTACCACATACGGGCGGAAAGTGCAAGCATTCCGCCGAAATCTGCGTGAATTACAGCAAAAATGACGCCTGCAGCACTGCGATCGCGGTTTTTCCGTCGGTAATTTCGCCGCGGCGCACCATGGCGAGCAGCTCCGCGAACGGGATCTTCACCACATCGAGGAATTCTCCCTCGTCCGGATGCGCCTCGCCGCGGGAGAGCTCGGTGGCGAGATAGAGGTGGAGCACCTCGCTCGAAAAGCCGGGGGAGGTATAGTATTTGCCGAGAGACACGATCTTTCCCGCCGTGAAGCCGGTCTCCTCGCCCAGCTCACGCTCGGCACACAGATAGGGATCCTCGCCGCGCTCGAGCTTGCCGGCGGGAGCTTCGAGAATGTGCTCGCCGGTAACATAGCGGTACTGCCGCACGCAGTAGGCGTTGCCGTCCGCGTCCACGGGCAGGATGCACGCTCCGCCCGGATGCTCAACGACCTCGCGGTACGTCACCTTTCCGTCCGGCAGCCGTACGCTGTCGAGCCCGACATTCACGATCACGCCCGAATAGGTATTCAGGCGGCGCAGCTTCGTTTCCGTATAATCCATGGCACATGCTCCTCACTGTAAATTCGTTTCAAACCAGTGTATCACACATCCGCGCGAAATACCAGTATTTTCCTGCTCACGGACGCATATTTTCACTCTTTCGGGCACTTGACAAGTATGGTATAATACTTTTACTGTCAATGCGGAGGAGGCGAAAGAGCCGTGCCGAAAAAAGAAGGGATCAAAGAGATCGCTTCCAACCGGAAAGCGTTCCACGACTATTTCGTCTTAGAGCGCTTTGAAGCGGGCATCGAGCTGTTCGGAACGGAGGTAAAATCCATCCGGGCCGGGCAGGTAAATCTCAAAGACAGCTACTGCACGATCCGCGGCGGCGAGCTCTTTGTGCGCGGGATGCACGTGAGCCCCTACGAAAAGGGCAACATCTTCAACCGCGACCCGATGCGCATCCGCCGTCTTCTGATGCACAAGCGCGAGATCCGCAAGCTGGACGAGCGCGTGTCGCAGGACGGCGTGGCGCTCATACCGCTCTCGCTGTACTTCAAGGACAGCCGGGTGAAAGTTTCACTCGGCCTGTGCAAAGGCAAAAAACTGTACGATAAGCGCGATTCCGACGCCGAGCGGGAAGCCAAGCGTGAAATGGACCGCGCCAGAAAAGAAAGGAATTACGATACATGAGCAATCCTGTTGTGACCATCGAAATGGAAAACGGCGGCGTCATCAAGGCGGAGCTGTACCCCGAAGTCGCTCCGGAGAGCGTGCGCAACTTCATCTCCCTCATCAACAAGGGCTTTTACGACGGACTCATTTTCCACCGCGTCATTCCCGGCTTCATGATCCAGGGCGGCGACCCGGAGGGAACCGGCATGGGCGGCCCCGGCTACCACATCTACGGCGAGTTCCGCGGCAACGGCTTCGCGAACAACCTCAAGCACAAGCGCGGCGTGCTGAGCATGGCCCGTTCCATGTACCCCAACAGCGCCGGCAGCCAGTTCTTCATCATGCATGAAGATGCCCCGCACCTTGACGGACAGTACGCCGCCTTCGGCGCCGTCACCGAGGGCATGGATGTCGTCGATCAGATCGCCGCGGTGAAAACCGACTACAACGACCGTCCCCAGACCCCCCAGGTCATGAAAAAGGTCACCGTAGAAACCTTCGGTGTAGACTACCCCGAACCGAAGAAAAGATAAAAACAGACCAACTTCCTTGTTCCAAGAAGAAGGGTTCTTCAAAGGGGAACCTGGTTCCCCTTTGAAGTTGCCCCGCCGCTTAGGCGGCTCATCATTTCCGCAGAAATGATGGCGATTCGATATACGATATATGTTTTCTCGTTCTCTTTTTCTCCGAACGAAGCCCAGCGCAGCGGGTTCGTTCGGAAGAGGAGGAGCGATGGAATGTATGAGCTTTGCCGCTTGCGGCGAAGCTCAGGAATGCAATCCGCGACGACGAGGGGGCGTACCGGTTTCGACGGGGATGCGGAGATTGGAATAGCGGGCGGATGCGCCTACCATCCATAAAATGGGCAATTATAAATTAAAGAACAACGATAACGTTGCTCTGGCCGCGGCTTAAGCCGTGACCCGTCCCCTCCGGGAGTGCCTCGGCCCGGA
>CAZKGZ010000071.1:0-6918 GCA_964552365.1 uncultured Oscillospiraceae bacterium
TGTCGACCGGCCCGCGAAGCGGGACGACGAGGCGCGGAGCGCAGCGCATCCCCTCGTTCGGATGGCTCCGCCATTCGAACGATTAGTTTAAAAAGTCGCGGAGCTTCTTGCTGCGGCTGGGGTGGCGGAGCTTGCGGAGGGCTTTCGCCTCGATCTGGCGGATGCGCTCACGGGTGACATTGAATTCCTTGCCGACCTCTTCGAGCGTGCGGGTGCGGCCGTCTTCGAGACCGAAGCGCAGGCGCAGCACCTTTTCCTCGCGCGGGGTGAGCGTGGCGAGGACTTCCATGAGCTGCTCCTTGAGGAGGGAGAAGCTCGCCGCTTCGCTCGGCTCGGACGCATCCTCGTCGGGGATGAAGTCGCCGAGGTGGGAGTCCTCTTCCTCGCCGATGGGGGTCTCGAGGCTGACCGGCTCCTGCGCGATCTTCAAGATCTCGCTCACCTTTTCGACCGGGATGTTCATCTCCGCGGCGATCTCCTCGGCGGACGGGTCATGGCCGAGCTCCTGCAGGAGCTGACGCGACACGCGGATGACCTTGTTGATGGTCTCGACCATGTGCACCGGGATGCGGATGGTGCGGGCCTGGTCGGCGATGGCGCGGGTGATGGCCTGACGGATCCACCATGTGGCGTAGGTGGAGAACTTGTAGCCCTTGTTGTAGTCGAACTTCTCGACGGCCTTGATGAGGCCGAGGTTGCCTTCCTGAATGAGGTCGAGGAAGAGCATGCCGCGGCCGACATAGCGCTTGGCGATGCTGACGACAAGGCGGAGGTTTGCCTCGGCCATGCGCTTCTTCGCCGCTTCATCGCCCTCGGACATACGCTTGGCAAGCTCGACCTCCTCGTCCTGCGTGAGCAGGGCGACCTTGCCGATCTCCTTGAGGTACATGCGCACGGGGTCGTCGGTCGTGAAGGTGTCGGCCATGGCGTCCGTGTCGGCGATCTCCTCTTCGGTGACCTCGTCGATCTCCTCGAGCTCGGTGAGGGCGGGGAGCAGCTCGTCATCCTCGATGGGCGGCAGGTCCTCGCTGATGGTGCTGATGTTCAGCTCTTCGAGCGTGTCGTAGAACTTGTCCATCTGCTCCTGCGAGAGATTGAGTCCGTCGAGAACGTCCGCGATCTCCTTGAGCGTGAGCGAGCCGGTCTTCTTGCCCTTTTCCATAAGGGCGGCGAGACGCTCCTCGGGGCTCTTCACGGGCTCGTTGGCTTTTTCCTTGCCTTTGCCTTTGGTGTGGTGCGTTTCGGCGGCTTCTTCCTCTTCCACGGGGACATCGGCGATCTCCTCCGGCTCGTCTCCGGCCAGAATGGCACCGGCGAGGGCGGCGATAGCCTGCGCTTCGCTCACCTTTTTCGCGTCTTCGGTCTCCGGGGCGGCTGCGGTCTCGGTTTCCGGGAGCTTCTTTTCTTTTTTCTCGCTCATGTTTTATCCTCCATATGCTTTATTTTTTCGATATTTTTCCGCCAGAGCGCGCAGATCGTCTTCGTCGCTCTCCGTGCGGCCGGTAATGACCTGTATGTAATCGGCAAGCGCCTTGTCGGCGTGGGAAAGATCCTCGGGGGCATTGAGCACGGTGGTGAAGTGGCTCATCTCATCGCTCGTGAACTGGCCCGAGAGCACCGCGATGGACACGGATTCTCCCGTCTGCACGCGGCGAAGGATCTCGCGGTAGAGCCGCGCGAGCAGCGGTGAGGAAAAGCTCTCCGGCGGCGGCAGCTCATGCCCTTTGGCAACGCCCGGGTCGAGATAGAGCAGACGGATGAGCCCCTCCTCGGCGCGCGCCGAGCGCGGATCGTCGTAACGGATGGAACGCGGCGCGGGCTGCGCCGTGCGGGAGGGCTGCATGGCCTCGCGCTCTTCGCGCTTGCGGGCGTCGCTCAGGCGCTTTTTGCGCAGACGCGCGACTTCCTGCAGCACCGCTTCGCGCGAAACGCCGGCCTTTTCCGCCACGCGGGCGGCGTACACCTCGCGCTCCACCGCGCCGGGTACCGAGGCCAGGAGCGAGGCCGCGCTGCGGAGATAATCCACGCGCCCCTCGTCGGTCGTCGGCGGGTTCTTCTCCTCCACGGTGCGCAGGCGGTATTCCATCTGCCCCGCGCTCGCGTCGATGAGATTGCGGAAGGCGTCCGCGCCGTTCTTTTTGATGAACTCGTCCGGGTCCTTCGCGCCGGGCACCTGCAGCACGCGCACCTTTAAGTCGAGCTTTTCGAGAATGCCGATGCCGCGCGAGGCGGCTTTTTTGCCCGCTTCGTCGCTGTCGTAGCAGAGAATGACCTCGCTCGTGTAGCGCGAAATGAGCCGTGCCTGCTCGTTCGTGAGGGAAGTGCCGAGCGAGGCGACCGCGCCGTCAAAGCCCGCCTGGTGCAGGGAGACGACGTCGATGTTGCCCTCGACGAGGATGATGTATCCGCCTTTCGTCTTTTTTGCCAGATTCAATCCGAAAAGATTGTGGCTTTTGCTGAACACTATCGTTTCGGGGCTGTTCAGGTATTTCGGCTCACCGTCGCCCAGGATGCGCCCCGAGAAGCCGATGACGCTCCCGCGCACATCGATGACCGGGAACATGAGGCGGTTGCGGAAGGCGTCGTACACGCCGCCGTTCTTGCCGTGCTTCACGAGGCCCGCCTCAAAGAGCTCCTGATCGGTGTAGCCCTTTTGGCGCATGGCGTTCGTGAGCGAGTCCCACGAGTCGGGCGCGAAGCCGAGCCCGAAGCGCGTGACCATGGCGGGCGAGATCTCGCGGCGCTGCACATAGCTCTGCCCCGGCAGTCCCTGCGGCGACATGAGCCGGTCGTGGAAGAAGCGCGCCGCATCGCGGTTGAGCTCCAGAAGGCGCGTGCGGCGGGAGGATGATTCGTCCTCTTCCTCCTCGGGCAGCGGCATATTCACGCGCCGCGCGAGGAACGCCACGGCGTCCCGGAACGAGAGATTTTCGATCTCCATAATGAAGTTGATGACGCCGCCGCCCTTGCCGCAGCCGAAGCAGTGGTAGGTCTGCCGCTCGGGCAGAACGGAGAACGACGGGGTCTTTTCGTTGTGGAACGGGCACAGGCCGAAGAGGTTCGCTCCGGTCTTTTTCGTCAGGCGGACATACTGACTCACGACATCCACAATGTCATTGCGCTCGGTGAGCTCGTCCAGGAACCGGTCGGGATAAGGCATAAGCCGTATGCCTCCTTTCGCATTATTTGACGCTCCACGCCATGGGGATAAAGATCTTGCCGTATTGATAGATCGCGTAGTCGTCCGTCATGCCGGACACATAGTCCGTGACGGCGCGCTCGAGACCGTCGCGCTCCATGATGGAGCGGAAGTCGTCCGGGAGCTTTTCGGGGTAGCGGCAGTAGTGCTCCCATATGCCGCGCAGGATGTTTTCGACCTTGGCCTCCTCGCCCTTGGCGACGGGGTTGCGGTACACCCGCGCATAGAGGAACTCGTGGAAAACGTCCCACACGTCCTGCATATCGTCGGAGATGCCGATGTTCCCGGAGCGGCTCGTTTCGATGATGTTGTCCACAAGGGAGTTGATGCGGCGGCTGTTCCGCGTGCCGAGGCGGCGGACGATGATCTCCGGGAGCTCCGATTCCGCCACGATGCCGGCGCGGATGGCGTCGTCGAGGTCGTGGTTCAAATACGCCACATGGTCGCACAGCCGCACGACGACCGCCTCGCGGCTCTCCTCCGGGTGGCCGGTGGTGTGGGCGAGGATGCCGATGCGGGTCTCACGGCAGAGGTTCAATCCCTTGCCGTCCTTTTCGATGCAGTCCACCACGCGGAGCGACTGCTCATAGTGGCGAAAGCCCGGGCCGTAGATCGAGTTGAGCGCGCGCTCTCCGGCGTGGCCGAACGGCGTGTGGCCGAGGTCGTGGCCGAGCGCGATGGCCTCGCACAGATCCTCGTTGAGCCGCAGTGCCCGGCCGACCGTACGGGCGAGGCGCGTGACTTCGAGCGTGTGCGTGAGCCGTGTGCGGTAGTGGTCGCCCTCCGGCTGGAGGAAGACCTGCGTTTTGTGCTTGAGCCGCCGGAACGCCTTCGAGTGCGTGATGCGGTCGGCATCGCGCTGAAAGCATGTGCGGACGGGGTCTTCTTCCTCCGCGCGGCGGCGGCCGGCGGAGTCCGCGGCGCGCACGCCGAGATCACCCACAAGAATTTTTTCCAGCTCTTCCCGCTCTTCGCGAGGACAAGACATACCTGCCGCCTCCCTTGTTATTCTGTTCAGATGAAAAAAGTAATGCAGAAGTTCGGTCATTTCCTCTGCATTACTCTTATACGACGCGGACGGTCGTTTTCCCTTGCTTTTTCAAAAAAATTTTTCAAAAATTTTTTCGGGCAGCCGGTGCTGCCGTTATTCTTCTTTTTCCGGGCGGAAGACGCTCTCGCCGAGGCGGGGTTCGCATTCGCCGGAGGTGGCATCGCGCACGAGCGTGACGAAGCTCTCGCTCTGCGCTTCGGGGGCGGAGAAGACGATCTCGACCTCCGCGCCGAAGAGCGTTTCCTCAATGCGCGCGCCGCGGTCTTCGAGAAGACGGCGCAGCTTTTCATAGCGCGCGTAGGAGCACGCAAAACTCCCACGCCGCCACGGGCGCATGACGGCGGTGCCCGCTTCCTTGAGGGCTGCGCGGCAGGCGGCGGAATAGGCGCGCACGAGCCCGCCCGAGCCGAGCAGGATGCCGCCGAAGTAGCGCGTTGTGACGCAGCAGATGTCCGTGAGCCCCGCGCCCTGCAGCACGGCGAGCGTCGGCTGGCCGGAGGTCCCTCCCGGCTCGCCGTCATCCGACCAGCGGAGGATGTTCCCCTCGCGCAGGATATAGGCATAGACATTGTGCGTGGCGTCGGCGTACTCGCGGCGGATGCTCTCGATGAACGCTTTGGCCTCCGCTTCGTTCGCAACGGCTTGAATGTGGCCGATGAAGCGGCTGTGCTTGTCTTCGTATTCCGCTTCGCCGTATCCGGCGGCGGTGCGGTAAGGTGTCATCGCTTCAGCTCCTCCGTGATGCGGGCGAGCAGCGTGTCCACGCCCTCGCCGGTCTTCGCCGAGATGCACACGCCGTCACGATTGTGCGGCAGCTCCGTGAGCACGGGGATGGCATCGCACTTATTGTATACGCGCAGCACCGGTGTGGCGGAGGCGCCGAGCTCGCGGATGAGCGCGTCGGTGACGGCGGCCTGCTCCTCCCAGTCGGGGGCGGAGACATCGATGACATGCAGGAGGAGATCGGCGTACTGCAGCTCCTCGAGCGTCGCCTTGAACGCCTCGATGAGGTTGGTCGGGAGCTTGCGGATGAAGCCGACCGTGTCGGAGAGGAGCACCTCTTTCTGCAGCTCCGGCAGCCACAGACGGCGCGTCGTGGTGTCGAGCGTATCGAAAAGGCGGTTGTTCGCGGGGATGTCCGAGCGCGTCAGGCGGTTGAGCACCGTGGATTTTCCGGCGTTCGTGTAGCCGACGAGCGCGACCATGGGCATGGCGTTTTTCTCGCGGCGGCGGCGCTGCGTGGAGCGCACGCGGCGCACCTGCTCCAGGTCGGACTGCAGATTCTGAATGATGCGGCGGATGTGGCGGCGGTCGGTCTCGAGCTGCGTTTCGCCCGGGCCGCGCGTGCCGATGGGGGCGCTCGTGCCGGCCTGACGCTTCAGGTGCGTCCACATACCGGTAAGGCGCGGCAGAAGATACTCATACTGCGCCAGCTGTACCTGCAGACGGCCTTCCTTTGTGCGGGCGCGCTGGGCGAAGATGTCGAGGATCAGTCCGCTCCGGTCCACGACGCGCACGCCGAGCTCCTCCTCGATGGCTCTTGCCTGCGAGGGGGAGAGCTCGTTGTCGATCACGACGAGATCGCACTCGCCGTTTACGACGACTTCCTTGATTTCCTGCAGCTTGCCCGCGCCGAGAAAGCTGCGCGGGTCGGGCGCCTGGCGCGTTTGCAGCACCATCGCCACGGTATCCGCTCCGGCGGTATCCACCAGCGCGGCGAGCTCCTCCATCGATGCCTCGGTGGAGCGCTCTTCGCTCGTCATGCTCGCCGCGGAAAGCCCCGCGAGCACGGCGCGCTCTCTTTTTTTCGTTAAGTCCTGAATCGGAATGTTCCTCCCGGTACGCTGCCCATTCAAGCAGCGCGGATTATCAAAAGCCTCGCGGAGTTTGCCGTCCGCAGGGATCAGTCGTCCTTCTTTTCCTGCTCCTGTCGGCGCACAAGGAGCTTTTCCACGCGCCGGCCGTCCTCGCCCGTGGCAAGAACCGCGGCGTGAATGCCGTCGGCGTCCACGGTATCGCCCACACGGGGGAAGGCGCCGAATTTTTCGATCGTCCAGCCGCCGGCGGTGGCGCTTTCGGTGTCGAGCGATTCCTCACTCACGCCGAGAAGCTCTGCAAGATCGCCGATGGGCAGGTCGCCGTCGATCTCGTATTCGCCGTTTTCGCGCTCGACGATCTCGTTTTCCACCTCGTCGGACTCGTCCCAGATATCGCCGACCAGCTCCTCGAGCACATCCTCGAGCGTGACGATGCCGAGCATGCCGCCGTATTCGTCCGTGACGACGGCGAGATGCTGCTGGCTCTTGCGGAGCTGTGCGAGCACGTCCGGCAGCTTTACGGTTTTATAGATGTAGAGCGGCTTTAAAAGGTTCGCGCGGATGTCCGCGTTCGGGTCGGACAGCAGAGCCTTGAAGAAGCGGTTGAGATACACAACGCCGATGATGTTGTCGATGCTGCCCTCGTACACGGGAATGCGCGAATACGGCAGATCGTCGCCGGAGAGCAGGAGGGTGCGCCAGTCGTCGTCCACGTTGAGCGCTTCCACATCCACACGCGCGGTCATAACGTCCATGACCGAGATCTCGGAAAAGTCGAGCGCACTGCGCAGAAGTTCGCTCCGGTCCTCGTCGATGACGCCCTCGTCCTCGACCGTTTCGATGATCGACTG
>CAZKGZ010000072.1:0-1486 GCA_964552365.1 uncultured Oscillospiraceae bacterium
CAGGGACTGGCCTGCGGCGTGGGCATGGCGATCGCCGCAAAGCTGAATAAGAAGAGCTACCGCGTGTTTGCCGCCGTCGGCGACGGTGAGTGCAACGAAGGCGAGATCTGGGAAGCCTGCCAGACCGCCCACAAATACAAGCTGGACAATTTGATCGTGTTTGTCGACCACAACAACCTGCAGGTAGACGGAACATGCGAAGAGATCATGCCGCCGCTGGATCTGGGCCGGAAATTCCATGACTTCGGATTCGATGTCTATGAGATCGACGGAAACGACATGGCGCAGGTAGTCGCCGCGCTGGATCTGGCCGCCGTTGTGAAAAACGGCAAGCCGAAGTGCATTTACGCTCACACCGTAAAAGGCAAAGGCGTTTCCTATATGGAAAATGTGTGTGCCTGGCACGGCATGGCGCCGAACGATGAGCAGTATGCGCAGGCCATGCGGGAGCTCGAACAAGAATATGTTTCGTGTTGAAAGGTGGGAGCAGCATGAGTGAGCAAGTGAAAAAAACGACCCGCGACGCATTCGGAGAAGAGATCGTCGCTCTCGGCAAAGAAAATGCCGACATCATTGTGGTGGACGCCGATATCGGCAAGTCCTGCAAGACCACGGCTTTCCGCAAGGAGCTCCCCGAGCAGTATCTGAATGTGGGCATCGCCGAGCAGAATTGTGCCGGTGTGGCAGCCGGTCTCGCGACCTGCGGCAAGATCCCGTTTGTGGTGACCTACGCCGCTTTCGGCTCCATGCGCATGTGCGAAATGATCCGCCAGGAGATCTGCTATCCGCACCTGAATGTGAAGTTTGCCTGTTCTCACGGCGGTCTGACGCCGGCCAACGACGGTGCAAGCCATCAGAGCATCGAGGACATGGGCATTCTCCGCACCATTCCCAACATGACGGTCATTATGCCGGCGGACTTCTATTCCGCCAAAAAGCTGGTTCGGGCAGCCGCCGCATGGGACGGCCCGGTCTATCTGCGCTTTACCCGCGATGCCATTCCGGTCGTATACGATGAGAACGAAGAGTTTGAGATCGGCAAGGCTAAGCAGATCCGCGACGGCGGCGATGTGGCTATCATCGCCAACGGCGATACCGTGTGCATCGCGCTGGAAGCTGCGGACATGCTGGAAGAGCAGGGCATTCACGCCCGTGTGCTGGATATGCACACCGTGAAGCCGCTCGATGAGGAAGCCGTCCGCCGCTGCATCGACGAAGTCGGCAAGATCATCACCGTGGAAGACCACAACATTCTCAACGGTCTCGGCAGCGCCGTCGCCGATGTCGTCGCGCAGTCGGGAAAGGCCGTGCTCCGCAAGGTGGGCGTGCAGGATCAGTTCGGCATGTCCGCGCCCTACGAGCGTCTGCTCGCCATGAACGGCATCACCGCCGAACATATCGTAGAGTTGGCACAGCAGATTCTTTAACTTCAAACGAGACCCACTTCGTTGGGCTCTCGTTTGAGGGGATGCACTTCGCTCCGCGA
>CAZKGZ010000072.1:1586-6865 GCA_964552365.1 uncultured Oscillospiraceae bacterium
AAACGAGACCCACTTCGTTGGGCTCTCGTTTGAGGGGATGCACTTCGCTCCGCGAGAAGTATTTTCTCCGATGCGCATGTCATCGGAGAAAATCATCTCATTTTCTTCCCGCCTGCGGGCGGGAACTCTGCGAGGCTTTCTTTTAAGAATAAGACAAACACCGCCCAATGCTTTTTGATGGCATCGGGCGGTGTACTACTTTACTCAGTTTCTTATCAGCCGAGGAGGCGGACGCGGGTCACGCCGGGGATGGCTCGCATGGAGTCGGCGGCGGTTTCGGTGAGCTGCTCGGAGGTGTCGAAGATCGTGTAGGCGATCTCGCCGCGGGCCTTGTTGAGCATGTGCTCCACGTTCACGTTGCCGGCGGCGATGATCTCGAGGAACTGGTTGAGCATGCCGGGCTGGTTGCGGTGGATGAGGCACAGGCGGCTCTTGCCGAGGCGGTCGAGCTGCGCGTTCGGCAGGTTCACGCTGTTGCGGACATTGCCGTTGCGGAGGTAATCCACGATCTCCTTGGCCGCCATCACGGCGCATTTCTCCTCCGCCTCGGGCGTGGTCGCGCCGAGGTGCGGGAAGCACACGACCTTTTCGTGGCCGATGAGCTTGGCGTTCGGGAAGTCGGTCACATAGCGCTCGACCTGTCCGTTCTCGATGGCCTCGAAGAGCGCGTCGTCATCGACGAGCTCGCCGCGGGCGAAGTTCATGATGCGCATGCCGGGCTTCATTTTGGCAAAGGCGGAGGCATCGAGGTAGTGGTATGTCTCCGGCGTGGAGTGGATGTGCATCGTGAGATAATCGCAGGTGCGGAAGAGCACATCGAGGTCGGTCACATGCTCCACCTTGCTCGAGAGGTTCCACGCGGAATCGACGGAGAGGAACGGATCGTAGCCGCTCACTTCCATGTCGAGCTTGAGTGCGGCGTTCGCCACACGCGAGCCGATGGCGCCGAGGCCGATGACGCCGAGGCGCTTGCCCGAGATCTCGGGGCCGACGAACTTATTCTTGCCTTTTTCCACGAGGGCCGGGACCTTGTCGCCCTCGGGGGCGAGGGTCTTCACCCATTCGACCGCGCCGATGATATCGCGCGAGGCCATCGTGAGAGCGCACAGCAGCAGCTCCTTCACGGAGTCGGCGTTCGCGCCGGGGGTGTTGAATACGGCGATGCCCTCGTCGGTGCAGCGCGCGATGGGGATGTTGTCCACGCCGATGCCGGCGCGTCCGATGCACAAAAGTTCCGGATTGAACACGGCATCGTGGAGTTTGGCCGAGCGGATGAGGAGCGCGTCGGGCGCGTTCTCGTCGGGGCTGACGGCGCAGCCGGCGGCACGCAGCTCGTCGATGCCCTTGTCCGCAATGGCGTTCATGGTCTTTATATTAAACATGATGTTTTGCCTCGAATTCTTTCATAAGTTCTACCAGGCGGAGGACGCCCTCCTCCGGCATGGCGTTATAAATGGATGCACGCATGCCGCCCGCGACGCGGTGGCCCTTGAGGTTGCGCATGCCGTGCTCGATCGTGAATTTCACGAACTCCGCATCCATGTCGGCATCGCCGGTGCGGAACGTGACGTTCATGTCGCTGCGGCTGTCCTTCTGCGCGCAGGCCTTGAAGAGACGGCTCTCGTCGAGATAGTCGTAGAGGATCTTCGCCTTGGCGCTCTTGCGCGCTTCCATGCCGGCGACGCCGCCCTGCTTTTCGAGCCAGTCGAGCACGAGGCCGAGCATATAAATGTTGTAGCACGGAGGCGTGTTGTACATGGAGTCCTTGTCGATCATGCGCTGATAGCTCATCATGAGCGGCGTGATGGGGCGCTCATGACCGGCGAGCGTGCGGTCGATGATGACGACGGTGAGGCCGGCGGGGGCCATATTCTTCTGCGCTCCGGCGTAGATGATGCCGTATTTCGACACATCGACCGGGTGCGAGAGGATCTCCGAGGACATGTCGCACACGAGCGGCACGCCGGCGGTCTCGGGCACATACTTCCAGGCCGTGCCGAAAATGGTATTGTTCGCGCAGTAGTAGAAATATTTGGCGTCCGCGGAGAGCTTGAGCTCCTCCTGCGCGGGGATGCGGTCAAAATGCGTCTCCTCGCTCGAGGCGGCGATGTTCACGGTGCAGTACTTCCCGGCTTCCTTGGCGGCGATGTTCGCGAAGTTGCCGGTCACGGCGTAGTCGACCGTGTCGCCCTCGGCGGTCAGGTTCAGCGGGATCATGGAAAACTGGAGCGAAGCTCCGCCCTGCAGGAAGAGGATCTCATGCGTATCCGGCACGGAGAGAGCGGCTTTGAGCTTCGCCTTCGTAGATGAGAAGATGTCGGAAAATTCGGAACTTCGATGACTCATCTCCATCACGGAGAGGCCGGAGCCACGGTAATTGACGAGTTCCGCCGCCGCCTTTTCGAGCACCTCGGTAGGCAGAACGGAGGGACCGGCTGAAAAATTGAAAACATCCTCGCGATTCATTGCAGGACTTCCTTTCCGGCTGAAACCTCAGCCTGTTTTTTGCAGTTTGAAAAGGGAAAACTTTCAAATGCTTTAGTTCATTATATACGCAAAGAAGGGGCGCGTCAAATCGCAACACCTACAAGCATTTCACCACTTACGCCCGTGATTTTCACTTTTCCGACAAATCCGTGAGAAAATGTCTCCTGTACAGAGACAGCGGTGTAGTTTTCGGCGTGGCCGACGCTCTCGCCGTTCTCGCCGGTCTCGAAAATGACATCGTATGTTTTGCCGACGCAGGATGCAAGATACTCGCGCTGCATGCGGTCGGCGACCGTTTTGGCGCGCGCGGCGCGGGCGGCCTTTTCGCTCTTTTCCACCTGGTCGGGCATGGCCGCCGCCTTCGTGCCGGGGCGCACGGAGTACGGGAACACGTGCATGGCGGAAAAGGCGCATTTCTCGATGAACGCGAGCGTCTGTGAAAATTCCTCCTCGGTCTCGCCGGGGAAGCCCGTGATGAGGTCGGTCGTGATCGCGCAGTGCGGGAAGGCGCGGCGCAGCCGCTCCGTTACGGCGAAGAACGCCGCGGTGTCGTACTTGCGGTGCATGCGCGCGAGCGTGGCGTCGCATCCGGACTGAAGCGAGAGATGGAAGTGCGGGCAGATATTCAGTTTTGCCAGCCGCTCGACAAAGGCGTCCGTGACGACGGTCGGCTCGAGCGAGCCGAGATGCAGCCGCGCTTCCGGCGCGCCCGCGGCGACGGCTTCGAGCGCGTCGATGAGCGTTTTGCCGTTTTTGAGGTCCTTGCCCCACGAGGCGATCTCGATGCCGGTGACGACGATCTCGCGGTAGCCCTGCGCGGCCAGAGCCGCGGCCTCCGCCGTGCAGCGGTCCTCCGGCAGGGAGAGCACGCGCCCGCGCGCGAACGGAATGATGCAGTAGGTGCAGAAATTGTCGCAGCCGTCCTGGATCTTCAGGTACGCACGCGCATGGCCGGCATACGCGCCCGCCGGCAGCTCCTCGAAGGCCGTGCGGCGGAAGGGATCGTCGAGCTTCGGCGCTAACTTCTCCCCCGTGCGGTTCGCCGCAGCCTCTTCCACGGCGCGCACGAAGCCCTGCCGGTCGCCGGTGCCGAAGAGCACATCCGCGCCGAGGGACGCCGCCTCCGCGCTGTCCACCTGGCTCCAGCAGCCGCACAGTGCCGTGAGCGCGCCGGGGTTCTCCCGCTGCAGGCGGCGCACGGTCTGGCGCACCTTGCGCGCCCCCTCCGCCGTCACGGCGCAGGTGTTCACGATCACGGCGTCCGCCGTTTCGCCCTCCGCGCAGGGGGTGTGGCCGTGGCTTTGGAGCAGCTGCTCCATGGCTTCCGATTCATACTGGTTGACCTTGCAGCCGAGAGTGGCTATAATATAGTGCATAAAATAACGCTCCTTAAAAGGATGTAGGATATGATGGAAATTTATCTGGACAATGCCGCGACCACGCGCGTGTGCACGGAGGCCGCGGACGCTGCGTACAAAGTGATGACGGAGTGCTACGGGAATCCCGGCTCCACCCATGCCAAGGGCCGCGAGGCGCGCGCCGTTGTGGACGAAGCGCGCAAGAAAGTCGCCGACGCGCTCGGATGCACGCCGCGCGAGGTGACATTCACCTCCGGCGGCACGGAGAGCGACAACTGGGCGATCCTCGAAGGCGTAAAGGCGAACCGCCGCGTCGGGCGGCATGTGATCACATCGAAGACCGAGCACGAGGCCGTGCTGCGTCCGATGGAAAAGCTCGCACACGAGGGATACGATGTCACATTCCTCACGCCGGACAGCACGGGCGCGGTGAGCGTGGATGCGGTGCGCGAGGCACTGCGCGATGATACGGCGCTCATTTCGCTCATGATGGTCAACAACGAGACCGGCGCCGTTACGGACATTGCGGGCATCGCCAAAATGCTCCGCGCGGCAAAATCGAAGGCGCTTCTGCACACCGACGCGGTGCAGGGCTTCCTCAAGGAGCCGTTTGCGGCCAAGACGCTCGGCGCGGACATGATCTCCGTGAGCGGTCACAAGATCCACGCGCCCAAGGGCATCGGCGCGCTGTACATCCGGCAGGGCGTGAAGCTCGGCGCGTACATTCTCGGCGGCGGGCAGGAGGAAGGTCTCCGCTCCGGCACCGAGCCGACGCCGCTCATCGCCGCCTTCGGCGAGGCCGCACGCATCGGGAAAGCGTCGCTCAAGGAGACGAATGCGCGCCTTGAAGCGCTCCGCAGCGAATGCGTCCGCACGCTCGGCGAAACCGTTGACGGCATCGTCTTTCTCGGCGGCGGCAGCTCGCACATTCTCTCGCTCTCTCTCCCCGGCTACCGGAGCGAAGTGTTGATGAACTATCTCGAGGCGCAGGGGATCTATGTGTCCAAAAGCTCCGCCTGCCGCCGCGGCAAACGCAGCCATGTGCTCGAGGCGATGGGCGTGCCCGACCGCATCACGGACGGCGCGCTGCGCGTTTCGTTCTCGCGCTATACGACCGAGGAAGAGTGCGCCGCCTTCTGCGCCGCTCTCGCCAAAGCGAAAAACGAGCTTTTCCCGTCGCTCGGACGGTAAAGCGCCCCGCAGACGGCGCTGCGCGGTGATGCCATAACATTTCTATTGTACTCACCCTCTCCCCCGCCGTCAAGCAAAACCCGCCCGAAGGCCGCGATCTCACGGTTTCGGGCGGATTTTTTCGGTTTTTCGGGTGCTATGAGTGATTTTGACCGCCGCGATGCCTTTTGCATATTTCTTCGGGTTTTGGGCTTTATGTAACCTTTATTCTGCATAAAACCATCGCTATGCAGTGTATGCATT
>CAZKGZ010000073.1:0-6864 GCA_964552365.1 uncultured Oscillospiraceae bacterium
GGCGGCGCTTGCCGACCATCTTGTACATGCCCAGACGGCTGTGGTCGTCGTTGGGGTGCTTCTTGAGGTGCTCCGTCAGCTGACGGATGCGCTCGGTGAGGATAGCGATCTGGACTTCCGGAGAACCGGTGTCTTTCTCGTGGGTCTTGTTGGCGTCGATAACGACGGTCTTCTGGTCTTTGGTGATCATGATGCATTCTTTCCTTTCCGGTTTTCGTTTTCCGCTCGGCTAAGTAAAGGATGAAAGGCGTCCGAAAACTGAGCACGGCGGTCACATACTGCGTTATACTACCACATCCCACCGCACTTGTAAAGCATTATTTTTCAAAATTTTTCTCTTTTCAAATCCCCGGCGGGCTTTTCACGCAGATCGATTTATGTTATACTCATGTTCGATCGATCATATTTCATGGAGAATATTATGTCAACTAAGAATTTTTATCTCGGATATCATGTTTCCTCGGCGGGCGGGTATATGGCTATGGGGCACCGTGCGGCGGCGCTCGGGGCGAATACCTTCGCTTTCTTCACGCGCAACCCGCGCGGGGGTGCGGCGGCGAAGGTGGAGGAGAGCGACATTGCGGCCTTCCGCGATTATGCCGCAGAGCAGGGCTTCGGCCCTCTCGTGGCGCACTCGCCCTATACGCTCAACCCCTGCAGCGACAAGCCATCGGTGCGCGAGTTTGCCAAGCTCGCCTTCACGGAGGACCTCGCCCGCATGGAGCTGACGCCCGGCTGCTTCTATAATTTCCACCCCGGCAGCCATGTGGGGCAGGGCAAGGAAGCGGGCATCGCGATGATCGCAGAGCTTCTCAACGCCGTGCTCACGCCGGATATGCACACCACGGTGCTTCTCGAGACCATGGCGGGCAAGGGCAGCGAGATCGGCGGAAAGTTTGAAGAGCTGCGCGAGATCATCGACCGCGTGGAGCTCAAAGAAAAGCTCGGCGTGTGCCTCGACACCTGCCACATCTGGGACGGCGGCTACGACATCGTCTCCGACCCGGACGGCGTGCTCGCGGAATTCGACCGCGTCATCGGCCTCGAGAAGCTCAAAGCCGTGCATCTCAACAATTCCCTGAACGGTCTCGGCAGCCATAAAGACCGTCACGCGAAGATCCTCGAAGGCGTCATACCGCCCGAGGCGCTCGTGCGGTTCATCTGTCATGAAGCCGTTCGCGGCCGCCCCTTCATTCTCGAAACACCGAACGACGATGCCGGCTACGCCGCGGAGATCGCGTGGCTGCGCGCGCAATGGGAGGAAAACGCATGAGCCAAATCAAAGCCGTACTGTGGGATGTGGACGGCACCCTTCTCGACTTTCTCGCCTCGGAAAAGGCGGCGATAAAAAAACTCTTCGGCGTCTACGGCCTCGGCGAGTGCACCGACGAGATGATCGCGGAATACTCGGCCATCAATGTGCGCTGGTGGGAAATGCTCGAGCGCGGCGAAAAGACCAAACCGGAGATCCTCGTCGGACGCTTTGCGGAATTCTTCGCCTCGCGCGGCATCGACACATCGGTCGCTCCGGCGTTCAACGCCGAGTATCAGGTGCGCCTCGGCGACACCATCGTCTTCTGCCCCCACGCCCTCGAAACGGTGCAGACGCTGCAGGGCAAAGTGCTGCAGTGCGCCGTCACGAACGGCACCAAAGTCGCGCAGACCAAAAAGCTCGCCAAGTCGGGCCTTGACCGCCTGCTGGATCCCATCTTCATCTCCGAGGATATCGGCGCGGAAAAGCCGACACCGGCCTTCTTCGCCCCGGTCTTCGAGACACTTCGGGACATCCGCCCCGACGAAATGCTGATCGTCGGCGACTCTCTCACCAGCGATATGCGCGGCGGCACCAACACCGGCATCCGAACCTGCTGGTATAACCCCCGCAAAAAAACCGCCCCCGAAACCTTACACCTCGACTATATCATCACCGACCTCGCCGAAGTGGCGGACATCGTAGAAAAGAGCAAATGACCAAAACGGACGCTGTGACTGCAGGAACAGAACACAGCGTCCGTTTTTCAGACTTCGGTTTTCTCGATACTGCGCAGCACGATGACCGTGCCGACGGCGCACACGGCGGCGCCGATCCACAGCACGGTGCTCACGGGGAGAATGTCGTAGAGATGCCCCGAAACAAGGCTTGCGATGACCCCGCCGACGGTAGTCGTGCCAAAGGCGAGACTCTGCCCCTTGGCGGAATCCTCATACGGCACAACGAGCGAAACATACGCGACGATCGCGGGAGAGTACACCGCAAACGACGGCGCCTGCAGCGCTTCGGCTGCATAGAGCAGCGGCATATTGGGCGCGAGCGCGAGCGCGGCGGACTTGATCGTGAAGAAAATAAACGAAAATCCGAGGATCCACGAGCACCGTTTGCGCCGGAAAATGCGGGAATAGAGGAGCATGGTCGGAATTTCGACCATCGCGCCGAATGCGGAGAGATACCCCATTGCCTCTGTGTCCCCGCCCACATTCTCTACGAGGTTTATGAGAAATGTGGTCGTTGTGTTGTGCGCGAAGAAGATGAGCACGCTGCCGATGAGAAGCAGGCAGAACTTCGGGTTTTCCTGCAGAAATTCACCGAGCGGGCGACCGACCGGAACCTTGGGCATCTCCGCCGCGGCTTCCGAGCGGTGGAGCCGTGTGAGTGCCGCGGTGAGGAGCGCATTGGCCAGAAACTGCAGTGCCGTTCCGCCGAGCGCGACCGCGGGAATGATGCGGATGCCGAGCGAAGTGACAAGCACGCCGAGCACCATCGAAATGAGCGTATAGAAAAGCGAGCCCATCGAGCGGGAAACGCCGTAATTGAGCGGCACCTTATAGTGCTCAAAATCCGCGCAGATGCGCAGATTCAGCGTGTTGACCGAGAGCATCGAAGCGTGCATGAGCGGATAGCAGACGCTCGTGAGCACGCCGCGCTCCGGATGCAGCAGGAGAACAAGATAGAATATCCCCTGCAAAGTCAGCACGATCCAAACGAGCGAGGATGCGGAGAGCTTCTCGCTGCGGTCGATGATCGCGGAGAGCGCCGTGCCGGAGAGAAAGCCGAGCACGCTCCCGAGCGCGAGCAGCGCGCCCAACTCCGAATTCGTATAGCCGAGCCCACCGAGATAAACGGCGGCAAAGCTCACGGCAACACAGAACAGCATCCAAAACGCCGCCTGCGCGGCCGAATAAAAAGCAGTGCATTTCTTCGCACTCATATCGTTATACCCCTGATTTTACAGAATCCTATATATATTAGCAAAGGACACGCAAATGTCAACCATTGCGTGTCCTTTATTTTTAGATAACATAGTTATCGGGAAGCGGAGTATTCATGAGTGAGGCCAGGGTGATCGAGTCAAAATACTCATTGGCGATGCGGCAGAATTCGCGCCACATCGGGAGCGTGCGGCACTCGGCGGCGCGCGGACAGGGCGTCGCGCCCTCGGCCAGGCAGCTCACCGGCGCAAGGTCGCCTTCGACCAGACGCAGGATCTCCCCGGCCGTATAGTCCTCCGGCTCGCGGCAGAGACGGTATCCGCCGCCGCGCCCGTGCACGCCTTCGATGAGCCGGTTCTTTGTCAGCACCGGAACGATCTGCTCAATGTACTTGAGCGAGATATCCTGCCGTGCGGCGACATCCTTCATCGGGATATACCCGCCGCTTCGGTGCTCCGCCAGATCGATCATCACGCGCAGCGCATAGCGCCCGCGGGTGGATATCATCATCGCACTCAGTCGGCGAACATCGGCGTGGAGAGATAGCGGTCGCCGGTGTCGGGGAAGAGCACAACGATCGTCTTGCCCTCGCTCTCGGGACGGCGCGCGATCTCCACGGCGGCGTGAAGCGCGGCACCGGAGGAAATACCGGCGAGAATGCCTTCGGTACGGCCGAGCATCTTTCCGGCGGCAAAGGCGTCCTCGTTCGCCACGGCGATGATCTCATCGTAGATCTTCGTATTGAGCACCTCGGGCACGAATCCCGCGCCGATGCCCTGGATCTTGTGCGGGCCGGCCTTGCCGGTGGAGAGCACGGCGGAGGTAGCGGGCTCCACGGCAACGATCTTCACGCTCTCGCTCCTGGACTTGAGGTATTCGCCGACACCGGTAACGGTGCCGCCCGTGCCGACACCGGCCACAAAGTAATCCACATGTCCGTCCGTATCGTCCCAGATCTCCGGGCCGGTCGTCTCAAAATGCGCCTTCGGGTTGGCGGGATTCACGAACTGACCGGCGATGAAGCTGCCGGGGATCTCATGCGAGAGCTCCTCGGCGCGCTCGATAGCGCCGCTCATGCCCTTCGCACCCTCGGAGAGGACGAGCTCCGCGCCGTAGGCCTTCATGAGCTGGCGGCGCTCCACGGACATCGTGTCCGGCATGACGATAATGAGCCGGTAGCCGCGCACCGCCGCCACGGACGCAAGCCCGATGCCTGTGTTGCCGGAGGTCGGCTCGATGATGACGCTGCCCTCCTTGAGCTTTCCGGAAGCCTCGGCCTCGTTGATCATCGCCAGTGCCACGCGGTCCTTGACGCTGCCCGCAGGGTTGAACATTTCCATCTTCGCCACGATCTTCGCCTTGAGACCGTATTTCTTTTCCACATGCGTCAGCTCCAGCAGGGGAGTATGACCGATGAGCTGCTCGGCGGAAGTATAAATTTTCGACATAATGATCACTCCTTATCTGTTTTCAGAAAAACCTATTAACATACTGATTTGATAGGCAGAATATACACCCGCAGAAGCCGCCTGTCAATAGGGAATATGAAAAAATTCCCGCCGCAAAAAATATGCGGCGGGAACGGAGGTCGGAATTATGCCTCTTTCGCAGCGGCGTAGATCTTCTCGATGTCGGCAGCGTACAGACGGACGAGACCGCCGATGACGAGCGTGTCGTGACCGGTGCATTTCTCGGCCATCTCGTGCATCTGCTCCGCCGTGATGTCGCCGAGACCCAGCTCGCGGAGATTCGCGGGCATGCCGACGGAGCGGCAGAAGCTCTCGAAAGCGGAAATACCGGCGAGCGCGGTCTCCTCGGGATGCGCGTAGTTCATTTCACATCCCATGACCTCCACGGCGAAGCGGGCAAAGCGCGGCACATTCACATGCATGACATAGCGCGCCCAGCTGCCCCACACGGCGGCCAGCCCCGCACCGTGCGCGACATCGAACATACCGCCAAGCTCGTGCTCGATTTTGTGCGAGGCCCACTCCTGCTGCTTGCCGACGCCCATCAGATTGTTGTGGGAGAGGGAACCTGCCCACATAAGCTCGGCGCGCGCATCGTAGTCGTTCGGGTCGGCGAGGGCCTTTTTGATATTAGCCATCACGGTCTTGAGAAGCCCCTCGCTCATGCGGTCAAGGAGCTCCGTGTGCTCGGTGTTGGAGAAATAGCGCTCCATCGTGTGCATCATGATGTCCACGCCGCCGCTCGCCGTCTGATAGGGCGGAAGTGTGCAGGTGAGCGCGGGGTTCATGATGGCAAAACGCGGACGGGAGTATTCGGTGTTGAGACCTTTTTTGAACCACCCGTCCTCATTCGTGATGACGCAGGAGTTGCTCGTCTCGCTGCCCGCGGCGGCAATCGTCAGCACCGCACCGACGGGAGCGCAGCCGTGCGGCTTCACCTTGCCGATGAAAAGATCCCATACATCCGCCTCGGGGTTGGCGAGCGCGTAGCCGACGGCCTTTGCCGTATCGATGACGCTGCCGCCGCCGATGCCGAGCAGAAAGTCAACGCCTGACGCTTTCGCAATATCCGTGCCCTCGCGCACCTTGGAAAGACGCGGGTTCGGCTGTACGCCGCCGAGCAGCTCATAGGGAATGCCCGCAGCCTTGAGCGAATCGGTGCACCGATCGAGAAGACCCGAGCGGACGGCGCTGCCGCCGCCGTAGATCACCAGCACATGCGTGCCGCCGCACTCGCGGACGAGCTCGCCGCAGCGGCTCTCCGTATCGCGGCCGAAAACGACCTTCGTGGGAACGCAGTATTCAAAGTTCAGCATAGCAATTACCCTTTCCGAATGATATTCTGAATATACTCTTTGACATCAAAGCTGTCGAGCGGCGTATCGCGGCGCAGATAGAGCGGGTGATGCGGATGCCCCTTGACGGAGCGCTTGCCCGCCGTGAACCACTCGGCACCGTACTCCTCACCGGCGGCGATCATATCCGCCACGCACCGCGGGAGATAGGGGCGCATTTCGATAATATTCCCCCACGCCGCCCACACGGCGGGACGCTGCGGGAGAGACGCCTTCAGCACATACCGGAACGCCGCCATATTCTCCGCATGGAGCGCCTCATTGAGGGACGCATCCATGTCGTTCGGGCGCGTGGCGCGCTGGGCGTAGACATTGAACATGATGAAGCTGTCGTAGCCGTTCGAGAGCGCGATGCGCTGCACGGACTGCAGTGTCGGGTCGAGCGCGTCCGGCGCGGCGGTCGAGGGATTCACCCCGATGCATATGAGCGGATGCGCTCCGCGTGTGCCGAGAATGTAACGGTATTCCGTATAGAAATCGGGAACATAGAGCCATCGTGTGGCATCGTAGCTGTCGCCCTGCCCGCTGCGGGCGAGCGCCTCGTCAAACGGGAGCAGCTCGAGCTTGTCGGTATCGCCGCTTGGAATGTGCATGATGGCCTCCTTACTGCCGCAGCAGAGCGCGGCGTGCTTCGTGGTCGGGCATAACGGACGCGATGAACCGGTAAAAAGCGGGGGAGTGGTCGTGATGCCGAATGTGCGCGAGCTCATGCACGACGACATAGTCGATGGCCTCCTCCGGATACTGCATGAGCCGCCACGAAAAGCTGATGGAATTTTTGCTGCTGCAGCTCCCGAAGCGCGTCCGCGCCCCGGTAATCGTGATGTGCGTCG
>CAZKGZ010000074.1:0-6826 GCA_964552365.1 uncultured Oscillospiraceae bacterium
CGGTAGGCGCTGATGTACTCCATGCAGTAGTCGTCCTGTCCGAGCAGAGCTTCGGTCGCATAGATGAGGCCCATCATATCGCGGTTCGTGGGATCGAGGATGGCGCTGTCAAGGCCGGCGTTCATGGCGAGTACCGTGAAGCCGAGGTTGAGCATCTTGCGCACCGGCAGGTTAAAGGAGATGTTGCTGACGGCGGCGGTGATGTGGATGGTCGGATACGCCTCGCGGACGGCGGCAATGACTTCCGTGTTCGTTTCGATGCCGTTTTCGGAAGTGCAGAGCATCTCGACCAGCGGGTCGATGTGGATGCGGCTCGGCGTGATGCCGTATTCCTTCGCCTTGGCCATGATCTTATCAAAGACCTTCAGACGGTCGGCAGCGCATTTCGGAATGCCGGTATCGTCGCTCAGAAGGGCGATCACCTGCCAGCCGGGGTTGGCGGCCAGGATGGGGAAGATCGTATCGATCTTGCTGCCTTCGCCGGATACGGAGTTGAAGAGGCCGGGCTTATTGCAGAACTTGTAGGCTTCGCTCAGGACGGCAGGGCTCGGGCTGTCGACGGAGATGGGAAGGTCGGTCACGGACTGGATGCAGTCGATCATCCAGTGCAGGGTCTCGATCTCCTGCTCTTCGGGGACGGAGGCGCAGCAGTCGATGAATGTCGCGCCGGCTTCGGTCTGCGCGATGGCGCGCTGCTTGATGAATTCCGCGTCGCGGCGGGCGATGGCGTCCGCGACAGACGGGATGGAGCCGTTGATTTTTTCGCCGATGATGATCATACTGATTCCTCTCTTTTAGTCGTTGTGTGCCGGAAAATATTTGGGATTCTCTTTTTCGATCGCTTCGCTCAGTGCCTCATAGACGCCGGGGAAGGTGCTCATGGCCAGACCCTGCGAAGCGTTGGGGATGAAGTAAAGCGTGCCGCACTCGGCGCAGGCTCTGTCGACCTCGGCCTGAATGACTTCCTTCGTCCAACCTTCGTAGTCAACCTTGGCGCTGTCTATGCCGCCCATGAAGCTGATCTTGCCGCCGTACTGCTTGATGAGCTCGGGAATGTTGTTCGAGGTCATGACGCCCTGCCAGATGTCGATGCCCATGTCGATCATGTCGGGGACGAGGGTGGCCGCATAAGAGTCGGAGTGGTGCACCACGAGCTCCACGCCGTGGGACTTGTAGTAGCCGTAAATCTTCATATAGGCGGGCTTAATGAACTCACGGAACATATCGGGCGAGATGAATGTAGAGGTCTGGCTGCCCCAGTCGTCGTGGTGGAAGAGGGCGTCGGGCTTCACATACTTGCAAAGCTCCGCCGCATAGTCCAGCTCGAACTGCGTGATGCAGTCGATGAGCTCATGCATTTCGTCGGGATACTCATAGAACGCGACGAGGCAATTCTGGATCTCCATCAGGTGGTGGCACATTTCAAAGACGCCGGGGGCGTAGAACGCGGTAGCGAATTCTTCCTTGCGGTCGACCTTTTCCGCTTCGGCAATGAACGGTTCCCATTCCTTCGCATCGTAGACGACCTGCGGCACCTTTACATAGTCTTTCCAGTGTTCAATGTCCTTGACGACGATCTTGTCCGGCGTATGGACCGGGAACTGGCCGGGCGTTCCGATGGGCCAGGAGCAGGTCTCGCCCCAGGCATTTACGACATTTTCTTCGCCGTATCTCGGGGAATGGTTGCGGATCCCGTACGGAGTTCCGAAGAGCATGTGAAAGGCCTCGTACTGGTTGACAAAGCGGTCGGGATGACCTCCGTGGATAGTCTCCAGAAGATTCTGACGTTTGCTCAGCATAAAGATACCCCTTTCAGATAAATAATAATGTATTAGTCATTGCCGGTCCTTCTTGGCATCCGGCATAACTTCCTCAATGGGTTTGAGCTTGAGCAGATCCACGAACGAATAGGACATCAGCATGAAAAGCCGTGTGTCGGGGTCGTTCAGATCCGCGCCGATGATCTGGTTGATCTTATCCAGACGCTGATAGAGCGTGTTGCGGTGGATATAGAGGTGCTTGGCCGTGGCGGTAGCGTTGAGGCCGGTCGTGAGATACTCGCGCAGCGTCGTCAAAAGTTCGGTCTCGTTGCGGTTGTCGTAGAGCCAGAGCTGCACGAGCCCCGGGTGGCACAGGTGGCGGCCGTTGATCTGTGTCGTGCCATAGTGCATGAAGTACGGCAGGACATAGTCCTCGAAGCGGTAGTACCAGAGATCCGGCGCGTACAGCCGTCCCATTTCGAGCGCGGCCTCCGCTTCTTTATAATAGGAGATGACTGTGCTGAAATCAAAGAAAGTGTAGCTGATGCCGACATGCAGGAGATGCTCACGCAGGAAGAGGATGATCTTCTGGATCATCGCATCGCGGGTCACCTGCGCTTTGTCGAGGTTTATGAGCGTCACGATGCGGTCGTTATAGACGAAAGCGAAGCTCTCGGAGAAGGTGCTTTCGATGTTCATGCAGGTGCTGTGGTAAACGGAATTGGCTCTGTCCCAGCGGTTGATCTCGAAAACGAGGCAGATGCAGTTGTCCGCATTGAGCCAGCGCATAGTCAGAAGCTGCTGGTTGATGACAGCCTGTTCGATTTGCTCATTGGAAAGAAGTTTTTTGACGAACTCCTCGAAACGCTGGCTGTGGCCGTAATGGAAGCTCGTCTGGCAAAGGACGACGAGCACGCATTCGGCAAAGTACGAAAGGGCGCTCAGTGAAAGCTTGCGGAGCGGTGCGCGGACTTCCGGCACGGCCAGAGTGAAGATGGCATTCCCGCGGCTCATGTGCAGGAACTGCATATTGTATGTGAGATAATCGTCGGAGATGAAAAATGTGTGGCTGCCTTCCGCGTGTGATTCATGGCCCGACTGCGCTTTGATGATGGCGATCATCTCTTCCGGGAGCATGCGCTCCTGGGTCTGTTTGTGAAAGGACCAGGCGATCTTCAGGGACGGGTCGTATTTGCTCAGCAGGCAGAAATTTCGGTCGAGTATCAGGACGGGGTTTCCGAAGAACGATTCGCCCAGAGCCGAGAGATCCTGCAGGGACGGTGAACGCGCAAGCAGTTCGCTCATGGACTGCGACCATTGCTGGTATTCCTGAAAAATGCGGTTGATACGGTTGAACCATATATTAAAGGTAGTCCGCTTCACCGGCACATCGATGACCAGCGCATCCACGCCGGAGGCACGGAGAACGGCCTCATCGGCCGCGCCGACGATGACAACAGTTGTTTTCGGCGGGATGGAAAATTCGTCCCGCACATCCTTTGCCGGAAGCACATAACACAGATCCCGGCTGACCGGTTCGTCCTTCGACCAGAGCGCTGCGGCGCTCAGCTGGGGCTGCCGGATGGAAAAGGAATTGGAGGAAACGATGTGTGCGTTTTGCATATTGAGCTCGGATAAAATCGTATCCAAACTGATGTTCAAAGGTAATTCCCCCTTGCTCTTTTCGCGCGTATGCCGCACAAAAAGGGCCTTTGCAGTATTGAGTATATCATAACACATCGATTTGTCCAGTGCTTGAAAAAAGTTTGAAATACCGTTGCATTTCTTAAAAAAGCGCATTTTTATGGAGTATGTACAAAAAATGTGGTTCCGATTTGTTGCTTTGGTTCAGAGCGTGAAAGTCGATGTGTGCAGTGTGCACACCGTTCGGAAAAAAGTTTTGGCATACGCCGTGTACAAACTATCATTACGCTTTGCGGAAAAAGCGGATGGTTTGTATATTTTCATTTTCTGCGCCGACCGATACACTATAGTCAGAGGTTCGCGGAACGAGATCCCGCGAAAGGGGAACGCAAAATAACAGAAAGGAAGAATTCGGAATGGAAACTTCGAAAAAACGCATTTCTCCCTATGTGTATCTCATCATCATCGTGCTGTCGTACCTGACAGCGGGCTTCTGCCAGTACCGGCTGCAGCCGATCCTCACCTACATGATGCAGGGCATGAACATCGATGAGGGCAAGGCCGGCGTGCTGGTGTCTGCCATGAGCATCCTGAGCATTTTCCTGTCCGTGCCGTTCGGCGTTATGATGGGCAAGATCGGTCCGCGCAAGACCGGTATTCTCGCAACCGTCCTCATCATTGCCGGCTCTCTGATCGGTGTTTTCGGCACAAAGAGCTATGTCGTAATGTTCATCTCCCAGCTCGTTGTCGGTGCAGGCTCCTGCGCTACCGGCATTCTCGGGCCCTATGTCATCGCATGCCTCTTCGTTCCCGAGCTTCGCGGCCGTGCAAACGGCATCTACATTACGGGCGGCACTGTAGCACAGCTTGTTATGTATAACCTCGTCCCCCGCATCACGACGGCAGCAAACATTGCTCCCGCATGGTGGTTCACCATTGTCTACAGCGTGGTCATGCTCGTTGTATGGATCATCTTCATCACCGACGAAGTCGCGCCTCCCATGGGCAAGTCCGAAGGCGGCGCTCCCCAGATCAGCTTCCTCGATGCCATCAAGGATAAGAACGTTCTTCAGCTCGCCATCGGCGGCCTGTTCTTCATGATGAGCACGATGGCCGTTCTGAGCTTTGCTCCGACCTTCCTCTCCGTAAAGCACGGCTACTCGGAAGAGGCTGCCGGTTCTCTCGTCAGCGTTTGCGCCATTGTCGGCGCTCTCTCCACTGCTGTCGGCGGCACGCTCTCCGACCTTCTGAAGACCCGCAAGTGGATCTACTTCGGTGCGATCGTATGGATGGCGGTCTCCCGCTTCCTCATCGCGTTCCTGCCCGCCGGCCTGCTGCTCAACATCGTCATCTGGCTGCAGGGTCTCCCGTCCGTGGCCATGGGTCTTCTCTACACCGTCGCCGGTGAGTCCATCGCTCCCGAAAAGGTCAGCGTCGGCATCTCCGTTATCGGCACGTTCATCGGCATCGGCACCCTGATCGCCTCGGCACTGTTCGGCTTCCTCGCCGTCGGCATCGGCTACTCCGCCACGTTCTGCGTGTTCGGCGTTCTCGCGCTCGTCGGTCTGGTCGGCGTGTGCACCATCAAGGGTGTGAAGTAAGCACAATATTCCAAATTTCAATCGTAATTACAGCAATTAAGGAGGATCTTTATTATGATGACATTGCGCGAAAACGCGATGGCAATTTATAACCGTCAGCAGCCGGATTTCTATTTTGATCTGATGGACGCGATCACGCTCGTCCCGGATCCCGTTCTGATGAGCGGTATGTTCCCGCAGGACGGAAAGGAATACAAGGATGCCTGGGGCACCGTTTACATCTATAAGCCCGGCGCGCCCGGCCCTCATCCGCATGTCACGGCCGAGAATGCCGTTATCAAGGACATTGAGCATTGGCGCGACAGCGTTGTCGTTCCTCCCACGCGCGGTCTCGACTGGAGTGCCGCGAAGAAAGTGGCCGAGGAGACCGACCGCAAGGAGAAATTCGTCGGTGTTATGTTCGGCGGCGGACTTTTCGAGCGCTCGCATCACCTGATGGGCATGGAGAATGCGCTGTGCGCTTATCTCGAGTACCCGGAGGAAATGGCCGACCTTCTGCGCGTTATCGCCGACTATAAGATCGACTACATCCACGAGATGGGCAAGCAGATCCATCCCGACATCATCTTCTACCACGACGACTGGGGTTCCAAGCAGAATGTGTTCCTGCCGCCGAGAGTCTGGCGTGAGATCATCAAGCCGCTGCAGAAGGAGATCGCCGATGCCATCCACGAGGAAGGCATGATCTACATGCACCACGCCGACTGCATCTGCCAGCCGATCGTGACCGACATGGTCGATATCGGCGTTGATATCTGGCAGGGCGTCATCGCACAGAACGACATCGTGGAAATTCAGCGCGTCACGGAAGGCAAGCTCGCCATGGTCGGCGGTATCGACGGCCCGAAGATCGATGTGGAGAACATCACCGAAGAGGCTATTCGCGCCGAGGTGCGCCGCGCCGTTGACACCTACTGCCCGGCCGGCCGTTTCTTCCCCGCCATCCCGAACGGCTGGTGCTTCCTCGAGTGGAACGACAAAATCGAAAAGGACGAACTGAAAAAGTACGGCCGCGAGTGGGCTCTCAAGCATCCCATTGCCTGATCCCGCTGCGTTTCCCCATATGCAGCAGCGAGTCTCGGATCTCTCCGAGGCTCGCTGCTTTTTTGTGCTGAGGCGGTCTTAAGGCAACACCGCACAATGTCGTCTGCGGCGCTTTGCGGAAATTTTCCTCCCGCATTTCGTTGCATTGCCTTGCAATACACGAAGTATTGCTGCGGCAATGCGCCTCATTCGGAAGCAAAATTTACTCGCAAATCGCTCTTGCCGAATTATGCGGTATTGCCTTAACACGGCTTTGACAGGCGGTGCGGCTTTCTTTATCCCGATTTATTTCCGGATGTGATATGCTTTGATCATAAAAGCTGCCGGAGGAACAAAAAATGAAATATTCCGAAGAAATTTCCAAACTGCTTGCGCCCGGAGAGCAGGTCCTTTGGGCTTCGTCTTCCGCGCCGGGAGAGCTTATGGATGCCGACAACAGGACGCGCAACATTCGCTGGTTCGCCGGTGTAGGCGCGGCTTTTATCGTACTTATGTTTCTTTATATTCGCGCCGTTATCGGCGCGGGATCGAATATATTCAATATCGTCACGGGCCTCATCGTGATCTTGTCCGTTGTTATCTTTTTCGATCCCATCTCCACATACCGCAAGCTCAAAAAGGTGGAATATGTCATCACCAATGAGCGTGTGATCGTTTATGCTTCCTCTTCCTCCCACTTCTCTCTTCCCATTTCAAAAGCGTCGCCCGTGCGTCTTCTCGATGACGGCAACGGCTTCACGACGCTCGTTATCGGGCCGGAGACGAAGGCCAGGACCG
>CAZKGZ010000075.1:0-6793 GCA_964552365.1 uncultured Oscillospiraceae bacterium
TGGATAGCGGTGTTTGCCGGCATCGTTTACCTGTTTATACTGATTGTAAAGGCACTCAAAAAATATATCAATTCAAAGGAAGTGCGGGAGGAAAAGAAAGCCGCTGCCAAATCTCTTGGCGTGGCTTTGAAGGAAAACCGCATTCGCTGCCAAATGACGCAGGAGTTCGTCGCGGAGACGCTGGGCGTCAGCCGCCAGTCCGTTTCCAAATGGGAGAACGGCTCCAGCGACCCCAACACATCCAATCTCATCGCACTGGCAAAGCTATACAAAGTGTCTCCGGAGGAACTGCTGGAATGTGCAGCGGGAATGCCGGAGGAGGATGCCGCAGAGAAGGGTTGATATTCCTTTTTCGGCAGCACCGGCACCGAGTCGTAAAAACGGCGTTTGAACGGCAATATGATCTGTGATTTGCAAACGCAGCCGGCGTCACGCATTAAAGCACCTGCCGGACTAAACGAAAGCCCCCGAGAAGCTTGAAAAAACAAGGCCTCTCGGGGGTTTTCTTCTGACGGATGCGGCGGTGCCTGCAAAGAAACGAAGGATATCCCGTTCGGGAAAATATCTCTCCGGATCCTGCCCGCTTCGGTTTTTACATGCCCAGGTCTTCGTCTATGAGAAGAACATGGAATTCTTTTATGGCGGTGGTGGGTTCCATCAGGATGGTCATGGCGCGGCAGATGCGCTCGGGGCTTCGGCAGTCGAAGCACTTCGGCTCCTCGGACTTGGCGCAGGGGGTGTTTTTCCCGAGGCGGCGGGCGTTGAGGGGCGCCGCCGTGTTGCGGGCGCGGTATACGGCGCTCTCGAGGTCCGGCGTGATCTTGTTGCGTCCGACGAGCAGGAACACCCGCTCGGGGCCGCGGATCGTCGCAGTGACGCGGTTGCCGTTGCCGTCGATGTTCACGATCTCGCCCGTTTCGCTCAGGGCGTTCGCGCTGCAGAGGTAGGCTTTCGCGTGCGCGGCGCGCGTCTGCACGTCGCTCTCCTTGCTCTTCCAGTGCCAGAACACTTCGTTGTCGGCGCAGAGCTTTTCATAGAGGCCGAGCTCGCCGACCGTGGCGCTGCCGCCGATGCCGATGGTCGTGCCGTGCAGCGTCTGCGTGAGATAATCCGACGCCTCCGCGCCGGTCGCGAAGATGTGCGCTTTGAAGCCGCGGCTTTCCAGATTTTGGCGCGTTTTCTCGAGATCTGCCATGATTCAGTCCTCCTGTATACTTTCAAATCCGTGCCCGTAAATGGCGCGGGCGTCGCCGACGATGAGAAATGCCTTGGGGTCGATGTCGCGCACCATGCGGCGCAGCGGGCCGAGCTGTCCGGGCTTTACGGCGCAGAGGATCACGCGCTCCTCCTTGCCCGACCAGGCGCCGTGACCGTCTAAGAGCGTGACGCCGCGGTGGAGGCGCTTCGTGATGGCGTCGCTCACATCCCCGCTGCGGTCCGAGATGATGTAGCAAAGGCGCGAGTTGACGGGGCCGTAGAGGATGAGGGATTCGACTTTATTCGATATGTACATGCAGATGAGCGTGTACATGCAGCTGTCGAAGCGGCGGAACACGAGGGCGAATGTTAAGATGATGACGAAGTTGAAGGCGAGAATGAATGTCGTCATATTGATGTGCGGGTAGCGGCGGCGCAGGAGGCGCGAGGGGATGTCCGTGCCGCCGGCCGTTGCGCCGGTGGTGTAGCAGAGACCGTAGCCGGCGCCGGTGATGACCCCGCCGTACACGGCGGCGAGCATCGGTTCTTCCGTGACATTGTACGGAAAATACGCGAGCACATCGATGAACACCGAGCAGCAGAGCATGCACAGAAGCGTAAGCCCCACGAAGTGCCGTCCGAGCCTGCGCCACGCCCAGAGAAAGAGCGGCGCATTGATGGCGATCACGAGCACGCCGACCGGAAGGCCGGTGAGCAGGTTGACGATCTGCGCAATGCCCGTAACGCCGCCGGAGACGATGCTGTTCGGGTAAGTGAGATAGCGGAACGACACCGCCGTGAGGGCGGAGCCGAGAACGATCTTGACAATGTCGAGCCAGAGCTTTCCGTGCAGTTTCTCTTCCATGGCACTCATCTGCGCTTTCCTGTTTTATTCGCCGTCGAGGAGGGAGAGCTGCTGCTCGCCGCGATCCTCTTCTTTCAGCAGAGCGCCCGCCGCCGGAATGGAGCGCATGCGGTAGCGCGGGAGATTCTGAATGGCGGTGTCCTCGAGGAACGCCGCGCGCTCGAGACGGTACTTCGGCTTGAGCGTGAGCACGGCGACGCCCTGTGTGGCGCGGGAAGTCTTCGGCGCGAGGAGGGCGGTGTTGAATACGAGCGCGCGCCCTTCGGTGGAGATGACCGCGATGTTCCGCTCCTCGGTGAGTACGAGCAGCGATTTGAGCGGGCTCTTGTCGCAGTAGGCGCCGGTGAGCTTTTTGCGGTTCGTCTTCGTGGCGTAGCTCTCGAGCGGCACGCGCGCGCACTTGCCGTTTTCAAAGAAGAACAGCACCTCGGCGCGGTAGTCGCCCGGCAGCACGAGCGAGAACACGCTCTCGCCCTCGTCCATGCCGAGGTGGCCCGGGAGGTATACGCCGAGCTGCGAGGCCTTCGTGTCGTCGAAGTCCGCGGCGCGGCATTTGTAGACCTGCGCCTTGTCGGTGAACACGAGCATTTCGGCGCGGTTCGTCGTCTCGAAGCTCAGGAACGGGCCGTCGTTTTCCTTGTACTTCTGCTCGCCGCTCATGCGCAGCGACTGCGGCGTGATCTTTTTGAAATATCCCTCGCGGGAGAGGAACAGGTTGACCGGGTAATCCTCGGTCGGATCCTCCTCCGGCTCCTCTTCGGTGTCGGATGCATAGGTGATGATGCTGCGGCGGGGGCTCGGGTATTTTTTCATGACCTGCTGCAGCTCGGAGATGATGATGGCGCGGAGCTTGCGGCGGCTCTGGAGCGTGTCCTCGAGCTCGGCGATCTCCCGCTCGAGTTCTTCGGTCTCCGCCGTGCGCTTGAGGATGTATTCGCGGTTGATGTTCCGGAGCTTGATCTCCGCGACGAACTCCGCCTGGATCTGGTCGATGCCGAAGCCGATCATGAGGTTCGGCACGACGTCGCTCTCGCGTTCGGTATTGCGGATGATGGCGATGGCGCGGTCGATGTCGAGGAGGATCTTCTTGAGGCCGTTGAGCAGGTGGAGCTTTTCCTTTTTCTTCGTCACATCGAAGTAGACGCGGCGGCGCACGCACTCAAGGCGCCAGGCGATCCATTCGTTGAGGATCTCCCCCACGCCGCACACGCGCGGTGTACCGCCGAGGAGGATGTTGAAGTTGCACGCGAAGCTGTCCTGCAGCGGCGTCATGCGGAAGAGCTTCTGCATGAGCTTGTCGGGGTCGGCGTCGCGCTTGATGTCGATGGCGAGCTTGAGGCCGTTGAGGTCGGTCTCGTCGCGCATGTCGTTCACTTCGCGCAGCTTGCCCGCTTTGGAGAGCTCGGCGACCTTGTCGATGATGGCCTCCGCGGTCGTGCTGTAGGGGATCTCGTAAATTTCGATGATGCGCTCCTTGGCGTCGAACCGCCAGCGGGCGCGCACTTTCACGCCGCCGCGGCCGGTTTGGTAGAGCGATGCCATTTCCGCGGGGTCGCACAAGATCTCGCCGCCGGTCGGGAAATCGGGTGCGGGCAGCGTGGAGAGAATGTTGTGCTCCGGGTCGCGCAGGAGGGCGATGGTCGTCTCGCACACCTCGGCGAGATTGAAGCCGCAGATGTTCGAGGCCATGCCGACGGCGATGCCCATGTTCGCGCTCACGAGCACGTTCGGGAACGTGGTCGGGAGGAGCGTCGGCTCGGTGGTGGAGTTATCGTAGTTCGGGACGAAGTCCACGGTGTCCTTGTCGATGTCGCGGAAGAGCTCGGCGCAGATGGGCGCGAGCTTGGCTTCCGTGTAGCGCGAGGCCGCCCACGCCATATCGCGCGAGTAGACCTTGCCGAAGTTGCCCTTCGAGTCCACGAACGGCGTGAGGAGCGCGCCGTAGCCCTTGGAAAGGCGCACCATGGTGTCGTAAATGGCGCTGTCGCCGTGGGGGTTATAGTGCATGGTCGCGCCGACGATGTTCGCCGACTTCGTGCGCGCGCCGGTGAGGAGGCCCATTTTGTACATGCAGTAGAGGAGCTTGCGGTGGCTCGGCTTGAAGCCGTCGATCTCCGGAATGGCGCGCGAGACGATGACGCTCATCGCGTACGGCATGTAGTTATTCTCGAGCGTTTCGGTCACGGGCTGCTCCACAACGGCGGAGTGCAGGCCCATTACATTCTGCTCTTCCGCTGTGGCGTGGCGCTGTGTCTGGTTTTCTTTCTTTTTAGCCATAGATGCGTATCCTTATCTTATTCCCGCCATGGCATCCGCCGCGGGAGCGTTCGGCTTGCGAAGTTTTTTGCTTTTGCCCGATCAGGAGAGATCCGCGAGGTCGAGATAGCGGCTGCCGACTTCGGCGATGTGCTCCTTGCGCCCGGTGAGGTTGTCGCCGAGGAGCAGGTCGAACACGCGAGCGGTCTCGTCGGCGTCCTCGGGCATCACGCGGATGAGACGGCGCGTCTCGGGGTTCATGGTCGTGAGCCACATCATCTCCGGGTCGTTCTCGCCGAGACCTTTGCTGCGGTTGATGACGGTCTTGGTATTGCCGAGCGATTCGACGATCTCCGCCTTCTCGCGGTCGGAGTAGGCAAACCATGTTTTGCCCTTGGCCTGGATCTCATAGAGCGGCGACTCCGCGATGTACACATATCCCTCGCGGATGAGCGTCGGCACGAGCCGCCAGAGCATCGTGAGGATGAGCGTGCGGATCTGGTAGCCGTCCACATCGGCATCGGTGCAGATGACGACCTTGTTCCAGCGGAGATTTTCGAGCGAGAAGCTGTTGAGCTCCTTGCCGTGCTTCTCCACTTCCACGCCGCAGCCGAGCACCTTGATGAGGTCGGTGATGATCTCGCTCTTGAAGATGCGGGCGTAGTCCGCCTTGAGGCAGTTGAGGATTTTGCCGCGCACGGGCATGATGCCCTGATATTCCGCATCGCGCGAGAGCTTTACGCTGCCGAGAGCCGAGTCGCCCTCCACGATGTAGATCTCGCGGCGGGACGCATCGCGGGAGCGGCAGTCCACGAATTTCTGCACGCGGTTGGCGAGGTCGAGGTTCTTCGTGAGGTTTTTCTTGATGCTCACGCGCGCCTTTTCCGCCTGCTCGCGGCTGCGCTTGTTGATGAGCACCTGATCGGCGATGCGGTCGGCCTCGGCCTTGTTCTCGATGAAGTAGATCTCGAGTTTTTCCTTGAAGAAATCCGTCATCGCCTCGCGCACGAAGCGGTTGTTGATGGATTTTTTCGTCTGGTTCTCGTACGATGTGCGCGTGGAGAAGCAGTTCGTCACGAGGATGAGGCAGTCGGCGATGTCCTGGAACGTGATCTTGCTCTCGTTTTTCTGGTATTTGTTCGTCTTTTTGATGTAGGCGTCCACGGCGTAGACGAAGGCGGTCTTGGCCGCCGCGTCCGGCGCGCCGCCGTGCTCGAGCCACGAGGAGTTGTGGTAGTACTCGATGGTATTCGTGCGGTTCGAGAAGCAGAACGCCGCCGACATGCGCACCTTGTATTCGGGCTTGTCCTCGCGGTCGCGCCCGCGCCGGTCGCTCTCGATGTAGTAGGGCTGCGTCATCGGGTTCTCGCCCGCGAGCTCCGCCACATAGTCGGCGATGCCGTTCTGATAGCAGAACTCCGTCGTCTCAAAGGTTTTTCCGTGCTGCGAGCGGAAGCGGAACGTCACGCCCGCATTCACGACGGCCTGCCGGCGCAGCGTGTCGAGGAAGTAGCTCTCCGGGATGTTGATGTCCGTGAAGACCTCGATGTCCGGCTTCCAGCGCGTGGTCGTGCCGGTCTTCTTGCTGTCCGTCGGCTCGACGAGCATTTTGCCCTTGATCTTGCCCTTGACAAAGTGGAGGGTGTATTTCTTTCCGTCGCGCCGGACGGTGACATCCATATATTCGCTCGCGTACTGCGTGGAGCACGCGCCGAGGCCGTTCAGGCCGAGCGAGAATTCGTAGTCGCCGCCGTCGTCGTTTTTATATTTGCCGCCTGCGTACAGCTCGCAGTAGACGAGCTCCCAGTTGAAGCGTTTTTCCGTCGGGTTCCAGTCCACGGGACAGCCGCGTCCGAAGTCCTCGACTTCGATGGACTTGTCCTCGAAGAGCGTGACCGTGATGCAGTTGCCGTAGCCCTCGCGCGCCTCGTCGATGGAGTTGGAGAGGATCTCGAAGACGGCGTGCTCACATCCGTCGAGTCCGTCCGAGCCGAAAATAACGCCCGGGCGCTTGCGTACGCGGTCGGCTCCCTTGAGCTGGGAGATGCTTTCGTTGCCGTATTCCTGCGGTTTTGCTGCTGCCATATAGTTCCCTTTCGCATCCTTGCGCACCCCGATCCGGGGTGATTGCAAAATATATCAAAGTATAGTATAATATATCGGCACGAAAAAATCAAGCGGGCGCGCCGCCCGCATAAAGGAGCTCTGTTATGTCCGAAAGTTCTGCCATTCTCGTACTCGCCGTCGCCGCAGTGATCGTCATTCTGCTGCTGCGCCTTTTCCGCAAGCCGATCAAATGGGCGTTCAAGCTGCTGCTGCACGCCGTGTGCGGCTTCGTCATGCTCTTTCTCCTCAACTTCTTCGGCTCCGTCATCGGCATCTCCCTCGAAATGACCTGGCTCAACGCCATAATCTCCGGCATCCTAGGCGTCCCCGGCGTCATTATATTGCTGGTGCTGAAGTATATTTTCTGAG
>CAZKGZ010000076.1:0-6769 GCA_964552365.1 uncultured Oscillospiraceae bacterium
TGGCCAGCGGTGTGCGCCGCATCGAGGCCATCACCGGTCAGGAGACGCTCAAGTTCATTGAGAGCAACACCAAGCTTCTCATGACGCTCTCCGAAAAGCTCAAGACGAAGCCCGAGGAGCTGCTCGCCCGTGCCGACGCGCGTTCGACCGAGATCCGTTCGCTCAAGCAGGAAATCGAGAAGTTCCGCGGCAAAGAGCTTATCTCCAGTGCCGAAAGCTTCCTGGCAAGTGCCAAGAGCGTGGGGCCGTTCCATGTATTCACCGGCACAGTCCCGGCGGAAAATCCCGATGTTCTGCGCAAGATCGGTGACTTCCTCCGCGACAAGGACGAGAATATCGTCGCCGTGCTCGCCAATGTGAAGGATGGCAAGATCACCTTCCACAGCGTATGCGGCAAGGCGGCGGTCGCCGCCGGCATCCGCGCGGGCGATATCATCCGCTCCGTCACCGCCATCTGCGGCGGCAAAGGCGGCGGCAAGCCCGATTCCGCCATGGGCGGCGGCAGCGATGTCATGAAGCTCGACAACGCTCTCGCCACCGTCGACGATTTCGTCAGCGGCAAAATCAAATAATTTTCCGATCCCCGACGGGCTGTCTCTTTGAGGCAGCCCGTTTTTTCGCGCAAAGTAATTGCAAAAAGCGGGGAAACATAGTATTATATATATTGAGTGAAAATTTGATTTTTGAAGGGAGTATTTATCCTATGAACGACTGCCTTTTCTGCCGCATTATTGCCGGGGAGATCCCCTCGAACAAGGTCTATGAGGACGAACACGTGTACGCTTTCCGCGACATCAATCCGCAGGCGCCGACGCACATTCTCGTTGTGCCGAAGGAGCACATTGCCTCCGTCGCGGATCTCACGGAGGAGAATGTCTCCGCGGCCGCGCGCTGCCTTACCGCCGTGGCGAAAATCGCCCGTGAGGAAGGCCTGACCGGCGGCTACCGCGTCGTATCCAACTGCGGCGATGATGCCGGACAGAGCGTGAAGCATCTCCATTTCCATATTCTCGGCGGCAAGCGTCTCGAGGACAATATGGCGTGACATTCCTAATTATGTAAACCGTACAACATTCCCGCCGAAAGGAACGATGTCCCGTTGCGCAGAGCGGCCTGGTTCTGCGGCTCGATTTCCGCCGCCGTATTTCTCGCCTTTTACCTGCTGCCGGTAAGCGTGCTGCTGCCGGCGGCGGGTTTTTGCGCTCTTTTATCGGCGGCGAGCCTTCTTTTCCTGCGGGATAAGGCGCGGCTTCGCGCGCATCTGGCGCTGATGGGCGCCGCGCTGGGGCTCATGTGTTTTTGGACGCAGGAGCATTTTTCCGCTGCGCCGAGCGATGCTCTTGCGGGAGAAAAGCGCACGATCACCGTCCGCGCGGTGGACTGGCCCGATTTCTATGAGTCGAGCGAGTATGTCACGGTGCGCATTCTCGATGACGATATGCCGAATGTCAAATGCCGCATTGCCGCCTACGATACGGGTGTGTTCACCGGCATCACGCCGGGCGATGAGTTTTCCATCCCCGTGAAGCTGCTCTCCGCGCGCGAGCGCAACGGCGAGCAGGTGGACACCTATGCGGCGCAGGGCATTTTTCTGCGTGCGACCGCGAAGGGCGAACCGGAGCGCGCTGGCCGGTGGGCTTTCTCGTTCCTCTATGCGCCGAAGTCACTCTGCCGCAGCATCGGAGAGGCATGCAAGCGCGTGTTTCCCGAGGATGTGCAGCCGTTTCTCACGGCTCTGCTGACCGGCGACAAAACGGATCTTTACGATGACGGCGCGCATTACTACACGCTGGCGGATGCGGGGCTTGCCCATGTGGTAGCAGTGTCCGGCATGCACATTGCGTTTTTGATGGGCTTCCTCTTCCTGCTCATCGGGCGGCGTCCGTGGGCGACGGCTGTCAGCCTGCCGGTGCTTTTCCTCTTTGCCGCGATGACCGGCTTTACGCCGTCCGTCACCCGAGCGGCGGTCATGCAGGCCTTTCTCCTCTCCGCGCCGCTCTTTCATCGGGAGAGCGACGGCATCACCTCGCTTCTCACGGCGCTGGCGCTCCTTTTGATCCTCAATCCGTCCGCGTGCGCGAGCGTGAGCCTGCAGCTGAGCTTTTCGTCGGTAGCGGGCATCTGGCTGCTCTCCGGGCGGCTGTACCGCGGTCTTTGCGAGAGGATCGATGCGCTTCGCGCCGCGCGCCGCCGCATCGTACACAGGATCCTCTATTTTGCGGCGGGTTCCGTTTCGAGCAGTATCGGGGCGCTCTGCATTTCCGCGCCGCTCACGGCGGTGCATTTCGGCTCTGTGTCGGTCGTGTCGCCACTTTCCAACATTCTCTGTTTGTGGATCGTCTCCGTGCTCTACATCGGTGGGTATCTCATCGTGCTGCTCGGCGCGCTCCTCCCGGGCATCGCGGCGTTTGCGGGGAGCGTTCTCGCGTGGGGCGTGCGGTACATTTACGCCGTGGCCGGGCTGCTTGCGCGGATCCCATGCGCCAATGTCTATGTAAGAAATCCTCTTTTCATCGTGTGGCTCGCGCTCGTGTATGTGTTTTTCTTTGCGGCGTGGCTCCGCTCGCGGAAGACCGGACGCTACCGCGCGCTTGCGCCGCTGTGCCTTTCGGTCATCACACTTCTGGCCGCTGCGGGTATCACGCGGCTGAGCTGGAGCGATGATCTGAGCCTTACGGCGCTCGATGTCGGGCAGGGCGAGTGCATCGTTCTCACGAGCGGAGAGCACGCCGCCGTCATTGACTGCGGCGGCAGCTGGGTCACGGACGATGCCGGGCTGAGCGCTCTGCAGTTTCTCGGCGGACAGTGCCGGCGGCATGTGGACGCGCTCGTTCTGACGCACATCCACTCCGACCACGGCAACGGCGCGGCGCAGCTCATCTCGCGCATCGATGTGGAAACGCTCTATCTGCCGCACGAGGAAGAGTACAGCAGTCTTTTAGACGAGATCCTCACGGCTGCCGAGCAGCGCGGCACGGAGGTGCGCTATGTTACGGAAGACATGGAGCTTTCCGTCGGCGAGAGCGAGCTGTTCGTGTGGGCGCCGCTCCTGCCGGTATCGAGCGATGAAAACGAAAACGGCCTGATCATTGAAGCTTCGCAGGGCGACTTTGAGGCGTTTATCCTCGGTGACGCGCCGAAGAAGGCCGAGAAGGCGCTCATCGCGTCCGCGCAAATGCCGGATGCCGAGGTGCTTTTCGTGGCGCATCACGGCTCGAATACTTCGACTTGCAAGGAGCTCTTGGAGGCTATTACGCCGGAAACGGCGATCATATCCGTCGGCTACAACACCTACGGTCATCCGACCGAGAAGGTGCTCGGTCGGCTCGCAGACTACAATATCACCGTGCTCCGCACGGATATCGACGGCGACATTACCGTCACCGCTTCGGGGGAATAAATCGAATGGCAGCAAAATCCGGATTCAAAAAAGATCAGCCCGCCCCGCTCGACTACACCGCGCTCACCAGAGAGCTGCGTGAGAGAGGCGTGCAGAATCTCTACCTTCTCTGGGGCGAGGAGGAGTATCTTCTCGCCGACTTCGTGAAAATGATCCGCAAGGCATGTCTGGGAGACGGTGACGACGCCTTCAACGCCAAGCGCATCGACGGAGCCGAACCGAACGAGGACGACATTGCGGAAGCCCTCAATGCCATGCCGTTTTTCGGTGAAAGGACCTATGTGGAGCTGCGCGGCTTCGATGTGAACAAGTGCCGCGAGGAGAGCACGATGAAGCTCTTTTCGGACATTCCCGAGTGGTGCACCGTGGTCATCATCCTGCCGACCGGCATGAATCCGGACGGTAGACTGACATTTATAAAAAATCTGAAAAAGGCCGGCAAAGCCGTTCAATTCACGGCGCAGGATAATTCCAAACTGCGCAACTGGATATCGCGCCGTTTTGAGGCCTGCGGAAAGATCATCGGCTTCGATGCGATCGACCGTCTGATCTTCATTTCCGGCAATCTCATGACGCGGCTCATCCCGGAGATCACGAAAATCGCCGGCTATGTGCAGTCCGAGCGCATCACCGTGCAGGACATTGAAAAGCTCGCGCACCACATTCCCGAGGCGACGGCCTTTGAAATGACAGACGCCATCGCCGATCGAAACTACGATACCGCTATGAACAAGCTGGCCGAGCTTTTGGCCGGGGATTCTGCGCCCGCAGAGATCATGGGCTCCATCGGCTGGCAGATCCGTCAGCTGTATACGGCGAAAATTGCGGAAAAGGCCGGCCGCGGTATGGAATATCTCAAGGAAGTGCTCGGGACCAACAGCGACTACCGCATAAAAATGCTCTCCCAGTCGGCCAAGAAGTTCACGCTTCCCGCGCTCACGAACGGCGTGCGCCTGTGCGCGGAGTACGCCATGAAGCCGCGCGAGTTCGGCAGTGCGATCGACGATACGGAAGCCATCAAGGAGTTTTTCATCCGTTTCGCCATGGAGTGCCGCCATGCTTAAGATACGGGAAGCCATTGTGGTCGAGGGGCGCTATGACAAGATCACGCTCACGCCGCTCGTGGACACCGCCATTTTCACGACCGACGGGTTCGGCATATTCAAAAACAAGGAAAAGCTTGCCCTTTTGCGGCGCGTGGCGGAGCAGCGGGGGCTGATCGTTCTCACGGACGCCGACGGTGCGGGGCTGGTCATCCGCAACCGTCTGCGCGGCAGTATCCCCGCGCAGTATCTCAAGCACGCCTACATTCCCGATATGCCCGGAAAAGAGCGGCGAAAAAAAGCGCCCTCGCGGGAGGGCACGCTCGGCGTTGAGGGCATGAAGCCGGAAGTATTGGAAGAGGCGCTGCGCCGTGCCGGTGCCGTGTGCGATGACACGCCGCGCGAGTGCGTGACGAAAGCCGACCTCGCCGCGCTCGGTCTCTCCGGCGGCGCGGACAGTTCCGCCCGGCGGAAGGCGCTGCAGAAAAAGCTCGCCCTGCCCGAAAATCTTTCGGCCAACGCGCTGCTCGATGCGGTGAACTCGCTCTATACCCGCGAGGAGTTTCTCGCCGCGGTTCAGAGCTTTGAAGGTGCGGATGCGGATATCGGCTGATTTTCCGCAAACTGCATCTTGTGGTATGCAATATTTTATGCTAAACTATATTGTATTTGAAATTTGTTAGGAGGGTACTGCGTATGAAATGCCCGTTCTGCGGCTATGCCGAAAGCAAGGTCATCGACTCGCGTCCGGCGGACGAGGGCGCGTCGATTCGGCGGAGAAGAGAATGTCTCGCCTGCCAGCGCCGATTCACGACCTATGAGGTGATGGAGCGTCTCCCCCTCGTTGTCGTCAAGCGTGACGGCAGCCGCCAGACTTTCGACAAAAACAAGCTCATCAACAGCATGCTCAAGGCGTGCGAAAAGCGTTCGGTCGCGCTCGGCGATCTCGAGCGCATTGCCAATGAGATCGAACAGGAGCTGCAGAATCGTCTCGAGCGCGAGTGCCCCACCAGCGAGATCGGTGAAATGGTCATGAAGCGCCTTAAGGCACTCGACGAGGTCGCCTATGTCCGTTTTGCCTCGGTCTACCGCCAGTTTAAGGACATCAATACCTTTATGAACGAGCTCACGCAGCTTCTGGAGGATAAAACCGAAACGGCTGCGGAGCCGGAAAAGAGCGTAAATTGACTTAAAATAAGGAGAAAACTATGAGCGAAGAGAAGAAAATCGGCGGCCGTGCATTCGGCCAAACACTCGATCCCCAAAAGTTTATTGACGAGCAGGTTGCTCTCATCCGTGAGCAGGTCGGCGACGGCAAGGTGCTTCTGGCCCTTTCCGGCGGCGTGGACAGCTCCGTTGTGGCGGCGCTTCTCATCAAGGCCATCGGCAGCCAGCTCTACTGCGTGCATGTGAACCACGGTCTCATGCGCAAGGGCGAGAGCGAGCAGGTCATCAAGGTGTTCCGCGAGGAGCTCGGAGCGAACCTCACCTATGTGGACGCGACCGACCGCTTCCTCGACAAGCTCGCCGGGGTGGCTGAGCCCGAGCGCAAGCGCAAGATCATCGGCGAAGAGTTCATCCATGTTTTCGAGGAAGAAGCCGCGAAGCTCGAGGGCATCCGCTTCCTCGGCCAGGGCACGATTTATCCCGACATCGTCGAGAGCGACAAGGGCGTAAAGGCGCACCACAATGTCGGCGGTCTGCCGGAGAAGCTCGGTTTTGAGCTTGTCGAGCCGGTGAAGTACCTCTTCAAGGACGAGGTGCGTCAGGTCGGTGAGGCACTCGGCCTTCCGCACAGCATGGTGTGGCGTCAGCCGTTCCCGGGCCCCGGTCTCGGCGTGCGCTGCATCGGCGCCATCACCCGCGACCGTCTCGCCGCCGTGCGCGAATCCGACGCGATTCTCCGTGAGGAATTTGCGAAGACCGGCATGGACGCGAAAGTCTGGCAGTATTTCACGATCGTTCCCGACATCCGCACCACCGGCGTTGTGGACGGCAAGCGCACCGAGCTCTGGCCGGTCATCATCCGCGCCGTGAACACCACCGACGCCATGACCGCAAGCGTCCCCCGCCTCGACTGGGAGCTTCTCGAGACCGTGACCCGCCGTGTCCAGGCCGAAGTCCCCGGCGTAAGCCGCGTCCTCTACGACCTGAGCCCGAAGCCGCCTGCGACTATCGAATGGGAGTGACCTTCGGAGCTGAAAAGCCTTGAAAATACAGGACTTTTTTGGAGTTCGATACTTCTCACGGCAAAAATCCGGCAAATTTTATAATACATAAAAATGAGCTGTCTGATTTCAAATGAAGTCGGGCAGCTCTTTTCTTT
>CAZKGZ010000077.1:0-6577 GCA_964552365.1 uncultured Oscillospiraceae bacterium
GCACGGCTTTGAGACGCTCCTCGAATTCGCCGCGGTACTTGGCGCCGGCGATCAGTGCGCCCATGTCGAGCGAGAAGATGGTTTTGTCCTTGAGTCCTTCGGGGACATCGCCGCGCACGATGCGCTGTGCGAGGCCCTCGGCGATGGCCGTCTTGCCGACGCCCGGTTCACCGATGAGGACGGGGTTGTTTTTCGTTTTGCGCGAGAGGATACGCACGACATTGCGGATCTCGTTGTCGCGGCCGATGACGGGGTCAAGCTCGTTTTCGCGGGCGCGCTTGACAAGGTCGGTGCCGTACTTTGTGAGGGCATCGTAGGTGCTCTCGGGGTTGTCGCCGGTCACGGGGCCGGATTTCACCTTGGAGAGAGCCTCGGTGAAGGCGGACTTCGTGATGCCGTGGTCGGAGAAAATGCGCTTCACGGCCGGGGTGGCGGCGGCGAAAATGCCGATCATCAGGTGCTCGACGGAGATGTACTCGTCGCCCATGGACTTGGCGGCCTTTTCGGCGGCGCTCACGGCGCGGTCGCACTCCGGGGAGAGGTACACCTCGGTCGGATTGCCGACCTTCGGCAGTGCGGAAATGGCGGTATCGAGCTCGGAGAGCACGGCGTTGCAGTCAACGCCCATCTTGCCGAGCAGCGAGGGGATCAGCCCGCCGTCCTGATCGACGAGGGCATAGAGCAGATGCTCCGGGGTGATATAGTTGTTGCGGTTCTCCTCCGCCATCGACTTGGCGGTACGGATCGCGTCCAGACTTTTCTGGGTGAAATTTTCAGCGTTCATAGTACTTCCTCCTTCAAAAAAGGATCAAATCAACAAATTAAATGAGTACCGCGGCGCGGCGCATCTGGTTGAACCATTCGCTCTCCACGGTACGCCCATCGAGCTCGCCGCTCACGTAGCCCTTCATCAGGCGGTCGAAGAGCTGGATGTAGCCGCTGATGGCTCCGGCGAGCTCGTCGGCGGTGCAGTCCCGGGAGGGTGCTGCAATGGAGCGGACGAACTTGCCGTCATAGAGGGCGTACTCGCGCTCCGTGCCGGCGGGCAGGTGCGCGTCCTCGATGCGCTTCCACAGCCGGAAGAACTCGGTCATCACGCGGATGAGCGCTTCGGACTGCGTGCGGAAGAGCACCGTCAGCTCGCCGATGGAGTTCTCATCGCCGCCGTGCAGCTCCACCTCGTACTTGACCGTCGGGCGGTACTTGTACTGCAGGGAGCTTTTGAGCGACATCGTGCTGCTGTTCGGCGAGAAAAACGGCACGAGCTCGCGCGAGGAAGTGCCGAGGAGCTGCTCCATCGCGGTGAATATATCGTTGATGCGCCGCTCGGGCGTCGTGTAGTTCACATACTCTGCGAGGATCTGGTTGATGAGATTCGACCGGCTCGTCCCGAGCCGGTGCGCCATCGCATCCACCTCGCGCACGACCTCGTCGTTGAGCATCAGGCTGTATAATGTTTTCTTCAAAGAGGATCATCTCCTTTGACCTTTTCTGACCTTACGAGCACAGTATAGCACGTTAAAAACTTTTGTCAAGAGTTTTATATAAATTTTTTCACGAATTATATTCGATTCAGCCGAATTTTATCCGGGCAGCGCCGCACGATCCGGCAAGAGCATTTTGCGAGAGATTTTTTGTCGAATCAAGGAAGAGAGCCGCAGCCATACTTTGTGTATGGCAAGGCTTGATGACGCAGAGTCGGCGAAAAAGATCCGCAAAGGCCGCCGACAATGTTGCGCGGTTCTGCCTAAAAGCCAAAACGGCTCCCCGGATGATTTTCGGGGAGCCGTTTCTTACTTATAAGGGCTGTAGTCGGGGAGGATGGCGGAAGCGGCGGCGGTGTCGATCATGTAGACGGAGGCGTCGCCCACCATGGCGGAGTAGCCGGGGAGAACGTTGGCTTCGATGTCGCTGCCGAGGCTGAGCACGGCCACGCGCGCCATCCACAGGAGGTTGCCGGTCGTGAGGTCGGTCGTGAGGTTCTCGTGGTAGATGCGCAGAAGCCCCGGCACGGCGGCGAGCGTTTTCGGGCGCAGCCACTGCTTCATGGCGGCCTTGAGCACGGCGCGCTGCACCTCGGTGCGGCCGATGTCGGCGTTCGCGTATCCGGCGCGGAAGCGCACGACCCACATGAGCTGCTCGCCGTTGAGATGCTGCTCGCCCGCGCGCAGGTGGATGAAGAGGTTCTGGTCGGGGTCGTCGTAGTCCATGTCCATCGGCACATCGAAATCGAGCCCGCCGAGCAGGTCGACCGCCTCCATGAAGGCGTTGAGGTCGATGAGGGCGTAGCCGTCCGGCATGAAGCCGATGACGCGCTCGACCTGGGTCATGAGCTGCTCCATGCCCTCTTCCCCGCCGCCGACCGCGCCGTAGGCCGAGTTGATCTTCGGCACGACATAGTCGGGCGCGTAGGTGTCGCGCGGGATGCTCAGCAGGCGGATGGTGTGCTCCGAGCGGTCGAGCGTGAGGAGCACGATGGTGTCGGTGCGCGTGCCGTCCTCGTCCGTGCCGCAAAGGAGCACGGTGCTGCGCCCCGCAATGCGCTCGGCACCCGAGGGATTGCGCTTCGGTGCGCTTCCGACGAGCGTAAGTGCCGCGGCGACGAGCAGGAGCAGCACGATGATGCGGCGAAAGGCGCGGGCACGGCGGCGGCGTTTCTTCTTTTTCTTTTTGGGAGAGGGAGCTTTCGGCGCTTCGGGCGCATCCTCGGGCTCATACGACACCGGCTCTTCCTCTTCGGGCGCCTCGTCGTACTCTTCCTCGTATTCGCCGTCCGGGTCCTCGTCGTATTCTTCGGCCGCCTCTTCCTCCTCGCGCGCCTTGCGCTCCTGCTCGGCGTAATACGCATCGCGGCGGGCGTAGTAGGCGTCGCGCTCGGCATAGTAGCGGTCGCGGTCGGCATAATACTGCTCCCGAGCCTCCGGCGAAAGATGCCGCCCCGGCTCGGGGTAGTAATCATCATAAAGATCCTCCCGCGGCGACCCGTCCCAATTCGTCTGCCCGCCCTCGGGTGTTTTCTTCTGCTGCATAATTCTATCATCTCGGTATAGTGGATTTTGCAAATAAGACGCTCCTCCGCGTCCGGTGGTTCATTGTAGCAGGGTTTCGGTTGAAAGGCAAGAGGGGCACGGCATTTTCGGATCGGGCGGATGTGCTCCGTCTCGGATGCCGGGCGGCGAAACGCCCCGCGGCGGGGATCCCGTCACGGGGCGAGTGGTCATTCTTTTTTCGTGAAGCGCTCGATGAATTCCTCTTCGCTGATGATGGGGATGCCGAGATCGTGGGCTTTCTTGTTTTTCGAGGATGGGCTGTTCAGGTCGTTATTGATGAGAAAGCTCGTGTTTTTGCTCACGCTTCCGCTCAGCTCACCGCCCTGCGAAATGATATAGTCCTTCAGTTCCTGCCGTTTGGAATAGATGTGCACATCGCCGGTGACGACGAAAACAAGTCCTTCGCACAGTGCGCCTTTCTCCTCGTGGCTCTCCTCGCAGACAGTCACTTCCCGCAGCAGGTCATTGAGCATTGCAACGTTTTCTTCGTTTGCAAACCAGAGCACAGCCGCTGCAGAGGCGCCGCCGCCGATATTCTTAAGGGTCGCAAACACATAAAGATCGTCCTGTTCCAGGCAGGTGTCTATGAATTCCCGCAGCGTATATACGCTCAGGAGGCTCCGCGCCGCCCGCTCGCCCAGGTTGGGGATGGCCAGTGCCGTAAGGAAGCGGATGTCGCTGATCTTCCGTGCCGTTTCGATCGACTCCAGCACGGAATCGATCTTCGTCCGGCTCAGAGCGCCTCGCTCGATGATCTCATCCCGGTGGTCCTTCAGCCGGAAGATGTCCGCGAAGCTCCGCAGCCAACCGCCGTCCTGCAGAAGTTCGAGTGTGCTCTCGCCGAGGCCGCGGATATCGAACTTATCCGGTGCGATAAAATGCGAGAATTTCAAATCTTCGTTGGAAGAATAGTCCTGCGCTTCGATCTCCTCGCGGAGCTCGTCGAGCTGCTTGTCGGTCAAGGGGTGAATGCGTACTCTCTCACCTGCATCCTCATGGCGAGTCGATCCCTCGGGGTCGGGATGTGCAATGCCCTTTGCGTCATAGATCGGTGCAAGCTCCCGGCGAAGTTCCGTGTTGGAGGGCCAGTACGGCTTTTGGCGCCAGCGCGCAATGGTATTGCGAAGCTTTGCCAGATCCTCCGCTTCCGGGCAGTAGCCGAAATTCGCATTGGGCATGACCGACTCGGCCGCATCGGCGAGGAATTCCGCCTTATCATACTCTGCCACACGCATGAAATATTGCGCAGCTGCCTTATAGATGCCGTAGTCCAGGTTCGGCGTCTGCATGACAAGCTCGCACCATTCTCTCTGCTTTGTGAGCGAGGTGCGGTTGTATCTTTTCAGCAGTTCAAGGAGCATGATGCGGTTGGACTGCACCGCAATGTCGTGCGTCCGGAGATGGCGCTCCACGCGTTCCGGGTCAATGGCGACCGCATAGTGAGCGATGTTGTCAAAATAGTTGGTGTCCTGCACCAGCGTCGGGTGAACTTCCTCCCCGGCGACCAATGCGGCAAATTCCCTTGGCGTCAGGATCAGGATCTCCCGCCCCATGCCGTTGTACTCGCGGGCCTGCTTCAGCTTGAGCGTCTCGCCGAAGAGCGCCTGCTCCCAGACAACGATGCTTGTATCCGGACGAACATCGAATTTCAGTGTGCCGCCGCTGCATACGACAGCGTCCTGATACGCTTTGCGGTATTCATCATCCGCAAAGCCGCCGGTGAGAACGACCGTTTTCCCCTTTAAAAGGCTCGGATCGGCGCATACCAATTCCATGCAGAATACCTCCGTAAATAAGAATATCATTTGGGAGAACGCGCGGAACATGTCGAGATCATCATACCATCTGTTCCGAAGAAATGCAAGCCGGCAGCTGCACCGAAAAATTCGCGCCGCGCGCTGCATTGCGGCGGAATGGCAAGAGAAAACCGCCGGAGGCGGGGGCTTCCGGCGGTGAGTTTGTTGTTTTGCTTTAGGCGGCTTGCTTTTTGCCTCCGGCGGCGCGGAGGATGAAGCCGAGGACGGCGCCGACGGCGGCGGGGATCATCCAGCCGAGGCCGAGCTTGAAGAGCGGGATGTACGCCTTCGCGGCGGCGACGATGCCGTCGAGATGCAGCGCCGTGCGGGTGCCTTCGGGCAGGGCGGCGATGAGGTCGAAGAGCGCCGCAACGAGCGTGAACACCGTCACGCACACGTAGACGCGCTTGTCGTAGTCAAAGAAGCGGCCGAAGAGGCTCAGGAGCATGAGCGTGATGGTCAGCGGGTAGAGGAACATCAGCACCGGCACGGAGTAGGCGATGATGGAGTTGAGGCCGATGTTGGCGACCAGGAACGAGGCCGCGCTGAACACGACGGTCCACGCCTTGTAGCTCATGGACTTCGGGAACAGGACGCGGAAGATCTCGGCGCAGCTCGTCACGAGGCCGATGGCGGTCTTGAGGCAGGCGAGCGTGACGGTGGCGGCGAGGATGAGCTGGCCCGCCGTGCCGAAGTAGTAGCCGGCGATGTCCGCGAGGGCGAGGCCGCCGTTGGCGGTCACTTCGAATGCGCCGCGGCTCTGTGCGCCGACGATCGTGGTGGCGAGATAGATGAGGCCCATGAAGAGGCAGGAGAACACGCCCGCGCGCACGGTATTCACAGCGACAGCGCCGTCGCTCTTGATGCCGAGGCCGCGGATGACGTTTACGACAACAACGCCGAAGGCGAGGGACGCGAGGGCGTCCATGGTGTTGTAGCCCTCGAGGAAGCCGACGGAGAAGGCGCTCTCGGCGTAGGACGCATCGGGCGTTACGCTCGCGACGGAGGTGATGGGGTCAACGAGTGCGCGTACGACGAGTACGGCGAGGAAAATAAGGAACAGCGGGTTGATGATGCGGCCGACCCACGTGAGGATCTTGCTCGGGCGCAGCGAGAAGAAGAGCACGAGCGCGAAGAAGATCACGGAGAAAATGAGCAGAGCCTGCCAGCTGCTCCCGCCGGAGAGCATGGGCTCCACGCCGATGGTGAAGCTCGTGGCGGCGCAGCGCGGAATGGCGAAAAGCGGCCCGATGGTGAGATAGAGCGCGCAGGTGAAGAAGATGCCGTACCCGCGGCTGACGCGGCTGCTCATGGCAAGGAGATCATCCGAGCGGCTGACGCCGAACGCGGCGACGCCCATCATCGGGAGACCTACGGCGGTAACGATAAAGCCGAGCGCGGCGATCCACGATTGGGAGCCCGCGAGCTGACCCATATGCACCGGGAAAATCAGGTTTCCGGCGCCGAAAAACAAGCCGAACAGCATGCTGGCCACGGCTATGGTCTGTTTGAAATTCAATCTTTCTTTCATCTTTCTTGTTTCTTCCCCTCAAAATTTGCGCAAAACGAATGCTGTGGTTTTGCTATTTAAAATGGTAAATTCTATTCTACATCATTTCATTAGCGCGCGCAAGTCTTTTTGTGCGAAACATTTGTATTTTTCCCGCGCACTTTTTGCAGAGAACAGGCGGCGGCATAGCAGAACGCACGAGATATGCGGGAGTCCGGCTT
>CAZKGZ010000078.1:0-6528 GCA_964552365.1 uncultured Oscillospiraceae bacterium
AAAGATACCGGCTCTCATCGAAAGGCAGCGATGGGAGCCGGTATTTTCCTTGAATCTCTTTGATGCTTCGTCAGATCTCCGTGTGTTCCATGCGGAGGAGGAAGCGTTCTTTGTCTTCGGCGGTGCCGCGGGCGTAGAGCGTGGTGCCGTCGAGGGAGTAGGCGATGTCGGAATCGAGGCCGCGCGGCATTTCCTTGCGGTATTCGATCCACACGCTCCGCAGCTCGTGCGTGCGGGCAAACTCCTCGGGGAGAAGATCCTGCCCCCAGCGGAGGTAGAGGCAGTTGTTGAGATGGCCGTTGCTGTCGGTCTCGGCGTCGGTCACGCGCCGCTCGCGGTGCTCGCCGAGCTCCTCCGGGAACGGAATGGAGCGGAAGGTCGCGGGCAGCTCGCCTTCGACCGTCACGCGCGCGCAGCCGTCGGCCCAGCTGTGGTTCTTCGTGAGCGCGCGGGTCTGAATGTCCATGATGACCCAGATCGACACCGCATACAGCACCGGGTTCTCCTCACGGTCCATAATGCGGTAATGCCGCCAGAAAAGACCGTGCGCGTGGCGGCCGACCCAGGTATCTAAAAACAGCGGCTCTCCCACGCGGGGCATGCGCGTCATCTTCATCTCCGTGCGCGCGAGCGCCCAGAACGAGCCCTTCGTCACGGCGATCTCCTGCCCGACGCCGAGCGCCGAGTGATGCACGCCGGCAATCTCCTGAAACCGGTGGGCGATGGCATCGGCGCGGACATGCCCGAGCGCATCGGTCTCCTCCGGCGTGAAAACAAGACTCTCGCGATAAACGCCTTCCGGCAATGCTTGTGTGCACATGACGGGTCCCTCCCAAAGTGTAATACACTTATTAGTTCATCTTGTGTTCTATATTAGCAAAGCCGAAAGAGAAAATCAAGTCATTCCGGAAAAATATTCCGCCGCTTTAGTACAGAACCCGGATTCTGTCATGCTTCCGGCTTCCCGCAGAAAGAGCTTCGCCGAGATTGGATATTGATTTTTGCCGATAATGTCGTAAAATAGGAGAAGAACTTCGATAGGAGCACTTCTATGAAAAAACATCTGATGCCGCTTTTGCCGGCGGTTTGCCTGCTTTTGGCGGTTTGTCTGCTTTTAGCGGGGTGCGGTGCATCGGCGCCGGAGCCTTCGCCCTCGCCGAGCGCGGAGCCGACGGCGGAACCAACACCGACCGTTGAGCCCGCAACACCGACACCGTCGCCGACGGCGGAGCCCACGCCCACGCCGACACCCGTGCCGCGCTTCACGGCGGGGGAGAGCGAGACGGCATACATCCTGCTGGTCGGCCGCACGGACGGCGCCCGCGCGCTTTCCATATGGCTGCGCACGGAGGGACGCACGGCGGCAGCCGCGTTCATCCCGGACGAGCTCACCGAGCCGATGTTCACGAGTGCGGAGGCCGAGGAGCTCACGGACGAGATCCCCGCGGCGACGGACGAAACGCGCCGGGTGCGCGTGGCGGCGGACGACTTCCTGCTGGAGAGCGGCCTGCTCGCCGACCTCCTGCCGCGCTTCGAGGCAGCGACCGGGTACATCTGCGAGGTGTACGCGGGCGATGTGAGCGTACTGAAAGACGAGGCCAATGCCGGGGATGCGGACATCCTTCTCATGAAGCGCACCGATGCCTCCGCGCTCGGCAGCATGACGCACTATCCCACGCGCTACGATTTTGTATCCACCGTATATTCCCTGACGGAAACCGATGAAGTGGAGGAGGAAACACCATGAAACGATTTTTCCGGAATTTTCCCTTTGCCGCGTTCGGCGTGAGCCTTTTGTGCATCGCGCTCGGCACGGCGGTGCTGCTCTGGCCGGATGACGCCATGAAATGGATGTGCTACGGCTTCGGCGGCGTGATGATCCTCTCGGGCATACTGCAGGTCGCCTCGTATCTCGCGGGCGAGCGCGTGGGGTTCCTGCGGAAGATCCTGCTGCTCTCGGGTGTGATCGCCGCGGTCGCGGGCGTGTGGATCCTGCTCAGCCACGGCGCCACGGAACAGATCCTGCGCCTCACGGTCATCGTGATGGGCGTGGTGCTGCTCTACCACGGCTTCATGGACTGTAAGTACGGCCTGGACATCAAGCGCTGCGGCACGGGCGGCTGGAGCGCTTCGATCATCCTCGGCGTCGCGATATGCGCGGTCGGCGTGCTGCTGCTCGTGAACCCGTTTGAGAAAAACGACACGCTCCTCTTTGCCGCCGCCCTCGGCTTCCTGCTCGACGGCATCTCGGGTCTCTTCACCACGGTCGCCGTGGCGCACGGCAAAGCCCACGCCGATCTCCTCGCCTCGCAGGCCCCCGTCATAGAGCTCGACCCCGCCCAGGCCGCCGAGACCCTCCCCGACCCGCAGGAGAGCACCCCCGCCGAGTCAACCGCCCCCGAAACGCCGGAAACCAAAGAAGAATAAAACCAACCCAAGCGGCAGCACCCTGTATTTTTCGGGGCGCTGCCGTTTGTTGCCTGTTTGTAAAAAAATTTCTTGCTGTTGAATTAGGTCTTGAAATAGGGTAAAATAGAGGGACAAAACGACTTTACCGGGAGGCGCGATATGATAGGTCTTTGTTGGGATTGGGAGTTTACGCGGGAATGGACGGCGGCGTTCTGCCACGGCGAGGGACACTTCGAGCGGGTGTCGCTGCCGCACACGGCGGGTGAAGTGCCGCTGCATTACGCGAAGCCCGAGGACTATGCCGGCATCTGCGGCTACCGCCGGACATTGAGCGTGCCGATCGAGTACCGCGGCAAGCGGCTCTTCCTGCAGTTTGACGGCGCGGCGCACCTCGCCGAGGTCTATGTAAACGGCGAGAAGGTCGCAACGCACGCATGCGGGTACACGGCCTTTCGCGTGGAGATCACGCACTGCGTGCGCTACGGCATGGAAAACCGTATCGCCGTGCGGCTCGACACGACCGAGAACCCCGCCGTGCCGCCGTTCGGCTTCATGGTCGACTACCTCGCCTACGGCGGACTGTACCGCGAGGTGTGGCTCGATGTGCGCAATGCGTCGTACATCGAAGATGTGTTCGTCATGACGCCGACCGTAACGAGCGCGGACATCACGCTGACCGTGTCGGGCGAAGCGTCCCGCCGCCGCGTGAGCATTCTCGACAGGGACGGTACGCTCTGCGCCCGGGCCGAGGGCGACGGCGATGTTTTCCATATCGATCATCCGGCTGCGCGGGCGTGGACGCTCGACGAGCCGAATCTCTATTACCTCCGCGCGGAACTCCTCGACGAGAGCGGCGCGGTGACGGACGAAAAGACCGTCCGCTTCGGCTTCCGCACGGCGGAATTTCGCCGCAGCGGCTTCTATCTCAACGGCGAGCGGGTGTTCCTGCGCGGATTGAACCGCCACCAGTGCTATCCCTACATGGGCTACGCCGCGCCCGCATCGCTGCAGCGCGAGGATGCGCGCATCCTCAAGGAGGAACTGTGCTGCACAGCGGTGCGTACCTCGCACTACCCGCAGAGCCAACACTTTATCGATGCGTGCGATGAGCTGGGCCTCGCGGTGTTCACCGAGCTCCCGGGCTGGCAGCACATCGGCGACGAGGCGTGGAAAAAGCAGTCCGTCCGGAATGTGCGCGAGATGGTGATGCAGTACCGCAACCATCCGTCCGTTGTCCTCTGGGGCGTGCGCATCAACGAAAGCCAGGACGACGACGATTTTTACCGCGAGACGAACGCCGTCGCGCACGAGCTCGACCCCTCGCGCCAGACCTCCGGCGTGCGGTATCTCCAGAAGAGCCACCTGCTGGAGGATGTGTACTCCTACAACGATTTCACGCATGACGGCAAGGCACCGGCCATCAAGAAGCGCTCCGCCGTGACGCCGGACATGAATAAGCCGTACCTCATCTCCGAGAACAACGGCCATATGTTCCCGACAAAATCCTTTGACCCGTGGGAGAAGCGGCAGGAGCACGCGCTCCGCCATGCCCGCGTGCAGAACGCTGCGGCGGCGGACGGCGAGATCTCCGCGTGCTTCAGCTGGGTGATGTTCGACTACCCGACGCACAAGGACTTCGGCTCGGGCGACCGCGTGTGCTATCACGGCGTGATGGACGCCTTCCGCAACCCGAAGCTCGCGGCGGCCTTGTACGCCTCACAGGGGGAGAAGACCCCGGTGCTCGAGGTCAGCTCGCCCATGGACATCGGCGATTACCCCGTGGGCAACATCGGCGACGTCTGGGCGTTCACGAACGCCGAGGAGGTCGCACTCTTCAAAAACGATGTGTTCGTCGCCTCCTTCCGCCCGAAGGGATGGGACGGATTGAAGCACGGCCCCATCGCCATCGATGACACCATCGGCGAGCTGCTCGAAACGCAGGAGCATTTCCCGCACGAGAAAGCGGAGCTGCTGCGCCAATGCCTCGTGTCCGCGGGAAAATACGGTCTTTCGATGCCGGTGGCGGACAAAGCCAAATTCGCCTGGGCGATGGTGCGCTATAAAATGAAATTCGCCGACGGCCTGGCGCTCTACGGCAAGTATGTCGGCAACTGGGGCAGCGAGGCAACGCGCTTGCGTTTCGAAGCGCGCACCGGCGGCAAGACCGTCGCGAGCGTGACGAGAGCCTCGGGCAGCAAACTTCATATGGAAGTAAAGGTGAGCCAAACGGCCCTGCGCGAGGGCGACACCTACGATGCCGCCGCCGTGCGCGTGCGCATTCTCGACGAATACGGTACCCCGGCCGTGTATGCGCAGCTTCCCGTGCGCTTTGATCTTACGGGCGACGCCGCGCTCATCGGCCCGGACATTGTGACGGCCGAGGGCGGCATGTGCGGCACCTATGTGCGCACGCTCGGCAAAGAGGGCGAGGCGAGCCTTCACATCTCGGCGCCCGGTCTCCCGGACGAGGAGATCCGCTTTACCGTACAGAGCACAAACGAAACGGCAAATAACAGCGAAGAGGAGTAATGCAAAATGGAACTCTCATGGCGCGTGGAACTCGATGACGGCAGCATATTCACCGGCACCGGCCTTCTGCATCCGGGCGCGAACCACATCGCGTGCGAGCTGCCGGAGGGCACATTGAAAAAGGTCACGGCGAAAATGCTCCTGCCGTGCGAAACGGATGAAAAGATCTTCATCAACGGCTACCAGAGCTGGACATACTCGCCGGAGTGCGGCGTGAAAGATTACACCCACGGCTTCGCCACAAAGCTCGCCCGCTTCAAGCCGCTCGGACTGGAGCGCTACGGCGACTACTATTTCATGGACTATCCGCAGAAGAGCGGCGTCACGCAGGGCGAATCGTACGCCTACTGGCGGCGCGGCGAGCACTTCCGCCTCCTCGCTTCGCTCGACGAGACGAGCGGGTACACGCTCTACCGCTACGATGCCAACACCGGCATCCTCACGCTCGGCCGCGACTGCTACCGCGTGAACTGCGGCGGTGCGTTCGCCCTCTTCGATCTCTTCTATGCCGAGGGGAGCGAGAACGAGGTGTTCGACGGCTGGTTTGCCGCCATGGGTCTTCCGAAAAAGCCCGTCGAGCGCATCGCCGGTTACTCGAGCTGGTATAACCGCTATCTCAATATCAACGAGGAGTGCATCCTCTCCGACCTTGAGGCGTGCTCCGGCCTCCTCTCGCCGGGCGATGTGTTCCAGATCGACGACGGCTGGGAGCCGGGCGTCGGCGACTGGCTGACGACGGACGAGAAGAAATTCCCCCGCGGTCTTCGCGGCACGGCGGATAAGATCCACGAAAAGGGCTTCCGCGCGGGACTGTGGCTCGCGCCGTTCGTGTGCCGCAAGGATTCGGAGATCTACCGCCGCCACAAGGACTGGCTCCTGAAAGTAAACGGCCGCCCGTGGTACTGCGGCATGAACTGGGGCGGGTTCTTCTCGCTCGACTTCGATAACCCGGAGGCGGCCGAGTACCTGCGTCAGGTGTTCCGCCGCGTGTTCGACGACTGGGGCTTCGACCTCGTGAAGCTCGACTTCCTCTACGGCGCCGCGCCCGTGAATTTCCCGACGGAGAGCCGCGCCAAACGCATGACGCGCGCGATGGATCTCCTGCGCGAGCTCTGCGGCGACAAGCTCATCATCGGCTGCGGCGTGCCGCTCATGCCGTCGTTCGGCCGCGTGGACTACTGCCGCATCGGCGGCGATGTCGGGCTCGACTGGAACGACTCCGTGTGGATGCAGATGGCGCACCGCGAGCGCGTGTCCACCAAGCAGTCGCTCGCCAACACGGTCTTCCGCCGCGAGCTGAACGGCCGCGCCTTCGGCAACGACCCGGATGTGTTCTTCCTCCGCAGCGAAAATCTCAAGCTCACCGAGGAGCAGAAAATGATGCTCGCCAAAGCCGACGCCCTGCTCGGCAGCGTGTTCTTCACCTCGGACGATGTGGGGCAGTATGACGAGGCAAAGCGCGCCGCCTACCGGGAGCTCCGGCATCTGCGCGATGCGGAAAACGTCTGCACCCTGCTGGACGGCGAGCCGCGCATCGTCTACACGCTCGACGGCGAGGAGCACGCCCTCGAGCTGCCGTTCCTGCGCTGA
>CAZKGZ010000079.1:0-6496 GCA_964552365.1 uncultured Oscillospiraceae bacterium
ACGTTCATGACGTCGTCAAATTCCAGCGTGCTCTTGCGCGCCTGGAAGTGGCGGCTCTCGACGGTCTTCTGCGCCTGCTCGAGAGCGCCGGTGAGCATTTTGTGCTCGATGGGCGTGTCCTCGTCCACGCCGAGGCTCTCGAATACGCTGATGAGGCGCTCGCTGCCGTAAAGACGCATGACATCGTCCGTGAGCGCGAGGAAGAACCGGCTCTCGCCGGGGTCGCCCTGACGGCCGCTGCGTCCGCGCAGCTGGTTGTCGATGCGGCGGGAGTCGTGGCGCTCCGTGCCGAGAATGTAGAGGCCGCCGGCCTCGCGTACCTTTTCCGCCTCCGCGCTCGTCACGGCCTTGTGCTCGGCGAGCTTCTCGCGGAAGAGGGCGCGGGCTTCGAGGATCGTCTCGTCCTCGGTCTCGGCGTAGCCGGTCGCCTCGCTGATCGTTTCCTCGTCGTATCCCGCGCGGCGCAGGTCGGCTTTGGCCAGATACTCCGGGTTGCCGCCGAGCATGATGTCGGTGCCGCGGCCGGCCATGTTCGTGGCGATGGTCACCGCGCCGAGCTTGCCCGCCTGCGCTACGATCTCCGCTTCCTTTTCGTGGTGCTTGGCGTTGAGCACGTTGTGCGGCACGCCCTGCTTGCGGAGGAGCGAGGAGATGTATTCGCTCTTTTCAATGGAGATCGTGCCGACCAGCACCGGCTGCCCCTTGGCGTAGCACTCCTTGATCTGCTCGATGATGGCGCGGTCCTTGCCCGCCTGATTCTTATACACGACGTCGTTCCGGTCGATGCGGATGACGGGCTTGTTCGTCGGGATCTCGACGATGTCGAGAGCGTAGATGGACTCGAATTCCTCCTGCTCGGTGAGCGCCGTGCCGGTCATGCCGGAGAGCTTGCCGTACAGACGGAAGTAGTTCTGGAACGTGATGGTGGCGAGGGTCTTGTTCTCCTTCTGCACATCCACGTGCTCCTTCGCCTCGATGGCCTGATGGAGGCCTTCGGAGTAGCGGCGGCCGAGCATGAGACGGCCGGTGAACTCGTCGACGATGATGACCTCGCCGTCCTTGACGACGTAGTCGATGTCGCGCATCATGACGCCGTGCGCCTTGAGCGCCTGGTTGATGTGGTGCGAGAGCGTGGAGTTTTCGATGTCGGCGAGGTTTTCAAGCCCGAACGCCGCCTCGGCCTTCGCGATGCCGCGCGCGGTGAGCGTGGCGGTCTTCGCCTTTTCGTCGACGATGTAGTCGGCGTCTATGTCCTCGGATTCCTCTTCCTTCTCGTCCACGGACGCGACGACGAGCTTTTTGAGCCGGCAGACGAAGTCGTCCGCCTTGCGGTAGAGGTCGGTGGATTCGTCGCCCTGACCGGAAATGATGAGCGGGGTGCGCGCCTCGTCGATGAGGATGGAGTCCACCTCGTCCACGATGGCGAACGCGTGGCCGCGCTGCACCATGTCCTCTTTGTAGAGCGCCATGTTGTCGCGCAGGTAATCGAAGCCCATCTCGTTGTTCGTGCCGTAGGTGATGTCCGCGGCGTAGGCCTCGCGGCGCTCGGCGCCGGTGAGACCGTGGACGATGAGCCCGACCTTGAGACCCATGAAGCGGTGCACCTTGCCCATCCACTCGCTGTCGCGGCGGGCGAGGTAGTCGTTCACGGTGACGATGTGCACGCCCTCGCCGGTGAGCGCGTTCAGGTAGGCCGGCAGCACGGCGACGAGCGTTTTGCCTTCGCCGGTCTTCATCTCGGCGATGCGCCCCTGATGGAGCACGATGCCGCCGATGAGCTGCACGCGGAACGGCTTCATGCCGAGCACGCGGGCACTCGCCTCGCGCACGGCGGCAAAGGCCTCCGGCAGGAGATCGTCGAGCGTCTCGCCGTTTTGGTAGCGCGCCTTGAATTCGTCGGTCTTCGCGCGCAGAGCCTCATCGCTCAGCGCGGCGTATTCATCACTCAGCCCCTCAATGCGGTCGACGAGCGGGAGGATCTTCTTCACTTCGCGCTCGCTGCGGGTGCCGAACAGTTTTTCAATAAGTCCCATGGATCTGCCTTTCCTTTTCTCCGCGTCCGGACGGGCCCGAAAGCCGTTCCGATGCGGATAGCTATACTATTTTAGACTATACCACATTCCGACAAGAAAAAAAAGAAAAAATCGTAAATTTCCGTGTTTTGGGGGTTTGAACCGGAAAAGGAAATAGTGTATACTGTGGTATGATAAGCCAAGTATGTGCATTCGGCAAAGGAGGTCGACCCATGGGAGCGCATGAAAAGAAACGCACCGCGGCAAAGCACACCGTACCCGAAACGGTGCCGGGCGAAGAAACGACAGTAACCGCACCGCCGGCCGAGGGCAAAGCGCCGGAAGCGGCTCCGGCGGCAGAGGCGAAGAAGCCGGAAGAAGTGATCCCGGGGCGCAGCCGCCATGTGTTCGTATGGAAGGCTCTCCGCCCGATCGGCAAGCTCATCGTGTGGCTCCGCTTCCGCTTCAGGGGGCGGGAGACCCGCGTCGGGCAGCCGTTCCTCCTCGTGTGCAACCATGTCACCGACTGGGATCCCATCCTCGCCGCGTGCAGCTTTCCCGAGCAGATCTACTTTGTCTCGAGCGAGCACCTGCTCCGCGCGGGACTCGGCGGCAAGCTTGTTTCCTGGCTGCAGTCGCCCATTCCCCGCCAGAAGAGCGGCAATGCCGCCGGTACGGTGCTCACCGTGATGCGCTATCTGCGCCGCGGGCTGAATGTCGGCATTTTCCCGGAGGGCAACCGCAACTGGGACGGCGTGACGATGGAGTTCCTGCCGAGCATCGCCAAGCTCGCCCGTTCGAGCGGCGCCGCCCTCGTCACCTACAAATTCACAGGCGGCTATTTTGCAAGCCCCCGCTGGTCGGGCAACTCCGCCCGGCGCGGCAAAATGGAGGGCGCGGTCGTGCGCGTGTATTCGCCCGAGGATCTGCACGCCATGACGCCGAAGGAGATCAACGCGCACATCGAAGAGGATCTCTATGAGGATGCGTATGCGCGCCAGCGCAAGGATCCCATCCGCTACAACGGCCGCCGTCTGGCCGAGCATATGGAGACGCTGCTCTTCCTGTGCCCGCGCTGCCGGAGGATGCACACGCTCCAGAGCCGCGACGACACGGTCACCTGCTGGAAGTGCGGCCTCTCGTTCCGCTATCTGCCGACCGGCTTCCTCTCCGGCGATGACATCCCCTACGACAACCTCCGCGACTGGGTGCACTGGCAGCGAAACGAAATTTTCCGCTTCTGCGACGATGCGGACGACTCCGCCATTTTCACCGACACGGACATCCGCGTCGACACCGTGGAATCCGCCGCCGGTACGAAGCGGCTCGGAAAGGGCGACATGAAGCTCTTCCGCGACCGTCTGGAGCTGCCCGGCGCGGTGCTCCCGCTCGGCGACATCACCGGCATCTCCCTGCGCGGTCCGCAGGATCTCTACATCAGCACGAACGAGAACCACTACCTCGCGCGCAGCAGCTATGTCCGCTGCATGGTAAAATACCTCACCGCCATATCGCACCTCAACGGCGACGCCCACTACGGCGAGTAAATATATTTATAATGGAAGAGAAAGAGAAAAAATGGAAAAAAGCAAGGGAACGATGCTGTTCCGCATTCTGGTAATTGTCCTTCTGGCGGCAAATCTCGCCGTCAGCACACTCGTGTATGTCCGGCTCGGCAAGTCCGGCGAGACTGCGTCGGACGATATGGGCACGATCTCCGAAAAGCCGACCGAAGCGGCCGGGCCCGCCGTGACCGCCGCACCGGACAGCGGGCCGGAAGAGACGCAGGACGACTCCCCGGACGCACCGGCCTATGACTACACATGGGCATATTCCAAGTCGGACCGCGTCGAGATCGCCAAACTGCAGACGGAAAACGGCGACTGGATCTTCCGCATCGACCTGCTCGGCAGTGAAGAGGACATGACCCTCACGGAAATTCAGATCAACAACATCGTCAACGGTCAGATCACGGAGGAATTCTCGAATCCCGACTGGATCGACCATCTCGATGAGCTCAACGGCCTTCCGACCGGCGGGACGACCGTGCTTCCGGCCGGCGGCAGCCTGTACTGGGAAGACGCGCATCCGTATACCGATGCGTTCAACGGCCGCGAGTACCGCTTCGTATTCACCGCTTCGGGCGGCGAGGTGAGCTATTCCTACATCTATGAGCTCGAGGGCGGCGCGGCGTCCGGCACGCAGACCGACTACAGCACCGACAACGGCCGGGATCTTGCCACGCTCCGCTGCGATGCCGCATTTGAGATCGAGGTCTATGAGGGCGTGTACTGGGTGCCCGCCTCGACGCTCGGCAGTACGATGTTCACCAATGCGCAGATCTGTGAACTCCTGTCCGACTCCCCCGAGGAGAAGCAGGCGGAGATCTCCACGCTCTATGAAGCGCTGCAGCTCTATCAGATCGGCGATTTCCAATCGGCCGACGACAACATCCGCATCGGGGAAAACGGCATAAACTGGGAATATCACACGCCCGGCCGCCTCGCGGTAGAGAACAACTGCGGCTGCTGCGCCACCGATTCCGCCTGGCTGCGCTATCTGCTCGACGGCGACTATGACGAGCTCGGCTACATCAGCACCTCCCAGCGCGACGGCAGCGGCCACATCTATAACTACATTCGCGACGGCGAGTGGTACTACATTATCGACCTCACCCACTACCGGAACGACGCGCAGATCGGCCTGACGACGGTCGTCGAGGACGGGGACATCGATTCCTATATGCGCAGCGACCGCGTGCTCGGCAATATCCACCGCACAAAGGATCTCGGCTGCTTCGTGAACTATGTGCAGGACGCCTTCGGCGATCCTCCCGGACTGATGTTCCGCCTCACCTGCGAGGATGTGCCGCCCATCGACAGCGTTTCGAGCGGGAACGGCATCGCGATCACGCATCCGCAGAGCTATGAGCCGTACATTACCTGCATTTTCGACGATCCCGACGACACGCTGACCCACGCCTACGCCGCCGACCCGACGCAAAACCCTTACACATAATTTTAATTTTACATACGGGAGAACAAAATGAGAAAGATCGGATTTGACAACGACAAGTATGTCCGTCTGCAGTCGGAGCGCATCCGCCGCCGCATCGACGAATTCGGCGGCAAGCTCTATCTGGAGTTCGGCGGCAAGCTCTTCGACGACTTCCACGCCTCGCGCGTGCTGCCGGGCTTCCAGCCGGACAGCAAGATCCGCATGCTGATGGAGATGAAGGACGAGAGCGAGGTCATCGTGGTGATCTCGGCCGACGACATCGAGCGCAACAAGCGCCGCGGCGACCTCGGCATCACCTACGACATGGAAGCGCTCCGCCTCATCGACGCCTTCCGCGCGTGCGGACTGTATGTCGGCGGCGTGTGCATCACGCACTGCCGCGAGCAGAACGCCGTGCTGCAGTTCCAGAAACGCCTCGAGGCACTGAATGTGCCGGTCTACCGCCAGTACTACATTCCCGACTATCCCGCCAATCTCCCGCTGATCGTATCGCCCGACGGCTTCGGCAAGAGCGATTTCATCGAGACGACCCGTCCGCTCGTGGTCGTTACCGCGCCCGGCCCCGGCAGCGGCAAAATGGCCACGTGCCTGTGCCAGCTCTACCATCACCACCGCCGCGGCGAGCGCGCCGGCTACGCGAAGTTCGAGACGTTCCCCGTCTGGAATCTGCCGCTCAACCATCCGGTCAACCTCGCCTATGAGGCGGCGACCGCGGATCTCGACGATGTGAATATGATCGATCCGTTCCATCTCGAGGCCTACGGCGAGATGGCGGTCAACTACAACCGCGATGTCGAGATCTATCCGGTGCTCAACGCCATCCTCACGCGCATCCTCGGCGAGAGCCCGTACAAGAGCCCCACGGACATGGGCGTCAACATGGCCGGTTACTGCCTGAGCGACGATGCGGTCTGCTGCGAGGCGTCCAAGCAGGAGATCATCCGCCGCTGGTTCCACACCGCGTGCGAGGTGCGCAAGGGCATGGGCACGCAGAGCGCGCTTTTGAAGCTCGAGCTTCTGATGAAGCGCCTCGGCATCACCTGCGACGACCGCCCGCCGGTCATCCCGGCGCGGGAGAAGTCCGCCATGACCGAGGATAAGCCTGCCGTGGCGATGGAGCTGCCGGACGGCCGCATCGTGACGGGCAAGACAAGCTCGCTCCTCGGCGCGTGCTCGGCGTGCATGCTCAACGCGCTCAAGGCGCTCACCGGCATCCCCGACGACATTCCGCTCCTCTCCCCGGAGATCATCCGCCCGCTGCAGCACCTCAAGGTGGAGCATCTCGGCAACCACAACCCGCGCCTGCACGTGAACGAGGCGCTCATCGCGCTCGCCGTGTGCGCCGTCACGAACCCGATGGCGTCCAAGGCCATGGAAGCGCTCAACGACCTCGCCGGAAGCGAAGCGCACGCCACCGTCATCCTCTCCCGCGCCGACGAGAACACGCTCTCCAAGCTGCACATCAA
>CAZKGZ010000080.1:0-6426 GCA_964552365.1 uncultured Oscillospiraceae bacterium
GCTTCAGGTGCGTCCACATACCGGTAAGGCGCGGCAGAAGATACTCATACTGCGCGAGCTGCACCTGCAGACGGCCCTCTTTCGTGCGGGCGCGCTGGGCGAAAATGTCGAGAATGAGTCCGCTGCGGTCCACCACGCGCACGCCGAGCTCTTCCTCGATGGCGCGCGCCTGCGAGGGGGAAAGCTCGTTGTCGATGACCACGAGGTCGCACTCGTTGTTCGTGACGATCTCTTTGATCTCCTGCAGCTTGCCCGCACCGAGAAAGCTGCGCGGGTCGGGCGACTGGCGCGTCTGCAGCACGAGTGCCACCGAGTCTGCGCCCGCCGTATCCACCAGGGCGGCGAGCTCCTCCATGGAGAGCTCCGTGGAGCGCTCCTCGCTCGTCATGCTCGCTGCGGAAAGTCCCGCGAGCACCGCCCGTTCTCTTTTTTGCGTTAAGTCCTGAATGGGAATATCCTCCCGGTCAACTGACCATGGGCAGCGGGCTCAATCCTCGCTGTCCGTATTTTTTTCCTCCTGCTTCTGCACGAGGATCTTTTCCACGCGGTGGCCGTCCTCGTCCATGGCGAGCACCGACGCATGAAGTCCGTCGGAATCCACGCTGTCGCCCACCTTGGGGAACGAGCCGAATTTTTCGATCGTCCAGCCGCCGGCGGTGGCGCTGTCGGTCTTGAGCGATTCCTCGCTCACGCCGAGAAGCTCCGCAAAGTCGCCGATGGGCAGGTCGCCGTCCACTTCGTATGCGCCGTCCGGGCGCTCCACGACTTCGGTCTCCACCTCATCGGATTCGTCCCAGATATCGCCGACGATCTCCTCGAGCACATCCTCGAGCGTGACGATGCCGAGCGTTCCGCCGTATTCGTCCGTGACGATGGCGAGATGCTGCTGGCTTTTCCGCAGCTGCGCGAGCACATCGGGCAGCTTCACGGTCTTATAGATATAGAGCGGCTTCATAAGGTGGCTGCGGATGTCGGCGTTCGGGTCGGCGAGCAGCGCCTTGAAGAAATGATTGAGATACAGTACGCCGATGATGTTGTCGATGCTGTCCTCGTATACGGGGATGCGCGAGAACGGCAGCTCCTCGCCGGAGAGCAGGAGCTCGCGCCAGTCGTCGTCGATGTCGAGCGCTTCCACATCCACGCGGGCGGTCATGACATCCATGACGGAGATCTCGGAGAAGTCGAGCGCGCTGCGCAGCAGTTCGCTCCGGTCCTCGTCGATGACGCCCTCGTCCTCTACGGTCTCGATGATGGACTGCAGCTCGGCGGCGGCTTCCTCCTCGGGGTCGCCCTCGCGCACTTCGCCCTTGAAGGGGAGCGTGATGAGGCGGATGAGCTGCGTCACGAGGAAGATGACCGGCGAGAGGATGATCATGAGGAAGCGGATGAAGCCCGCCGTGCCCATGGCCATGCTGTTCGCGTTTTTCTTTGCCGCGATCTTCGGCGCGGATTCGCAGAAGATGATGATGATCACCGTCACGAGAACGGTGGTGAGCACCGAGACCCAGCCGCTGTAGCGGTCGCCGAGCAGCGTGATGCCGAGCAGCGTGACGATGGAGTCCGAGCCGATGTTGCAGAGGTTGTTGCCTATGAGAATGGCGGAGAGCGCCTTCTCGTATTTATCGATGACCTTGCACGCCGTCGCAGCGGCGGCATTGCCGTCCTCCGCGGCGGAGGAGAGGCGCATGCGGTTGGCGGAAGAGAGCGCCATTTCCGATGCGGAGAAGAAGGCCGAGCCGCACAGCAGCACGATCATGGCGATGACATACATCCATGTGCTCATGCCTCATCGCCTCCTTTCGGAGCTTCCTCGGGCAGGAGCGTGATGCGCAGCTTGCGGATGCGGCGGTGGTCGATGGCCTCGACCGTCACGCGCAGGCGGTGCCATGTGAAGGTGTCGCCCTGCGAGGGGATCATGTCGAACTGTTCATACACCCATTCGCCGACGGGCTTGTGCTCCCAGTCGGTGTTCTCGGGATCGGGATAGTCGAGCTCGTCGAAGAGGTCTTCCATATCCGTATCGGCGCTGACCTCGTAGGTGTTGTCGCCGAGGGCGCGGAATTTCACCTGCGCCACATCGTCCTCGTCCCAGATCTCGCCGACCAGCTCTTCGAGGATGTCCTCCACGGTCACGATGCCCATCGTGCCGCCGTAGTTGTCGGTGACGACCGCGAGGGAGATCTTGCGGCGGTTGAGCTCCTCGAGAAGCTCGTCGATGGACGCGCTCTGGTGGACAAAGCACGGCGTATCGAGCAGCTCCGTGAGCTTCGGGTACTCGCCGGTCTTGAGGTACGCGCGGACATACTTGCGGATCTGCAGTATGCCGACGATGTTGTCGATGCTGCCCTCATATACGGGCAGACGGCTGTGGCGCTGCTCGCGGATGAAGGTGAGGATCTTCTCCGGCTCGGTGTTGACATCGAGCGCCGCCACATCCACGCGCGGCGTGAACACGCGCTCTACGGTCACATCGCCGAACTCCAGTGCGGAGTGGACGAGCTCCGCCCGCTCCTCGGGCAGCTCGCCCTCGTCGGTCATGTTCTCGATGATGTCGTAGAGCTCATCCTCGGTCACGGTGACCTGCGCATCGCCCTTGAAGAGCGAAGAGAAGAACTCGCCGATGTGCGAAAGGGCTTTCGCGAGCGGCGCGAAAATGCGCATAAAAAAGCACAGAGACGGAGCCGTCGCGATGGCGCACCGTTCACTGTAGCGTTTGCCGATGCTCTTGGGGAGCATCTCTCCGGCAAAAAACACCGCGATCGTGCACACGATCGTCCCGAGCGCCACCCAGCTTGCGCCCCAGGTGCGTGTTACGAGCACCGTCGTAAGCGTGGCGGTGGTAATGTGGACGATATTCGTGCCGATGAGGATCGCGGAAATTGCCAGGTCAAAATTGTCCTGTACGTACAAAGCCTTTTTGACTTTTTCATCGCCCTGCTCGAGGCGGGCCTTCAATCGGATGCGGCTCACGGATGTGGCCGACACCTCTGCCACGGCAAAATACGCCGCCATGCAGAGGCAGAAAACGATAGCAATCCAAGACAGCCAACTGTCGCCGTCCATGCGGGATCATCACTCCTATTAAATAATATAGATTAAAGGATTATACCATATTCCCCGCCGTGCGTCAAGTAAACGTGATCGGTTCGAGCGTTCCTGCGAGATATTTTTCTATGATATCCCGCAATATCGCCGTGAATGCCTCGGCGAGGGGCGAGCTTTTTTCGGCCGGCATCAGAGCGCCGTAGGCATAGGGCTCGTTTTCGCGCACCGGCAGACGCACGCAGCGCGTAACATCGAAGGGGACTTTGTATTCCGGCAGGATCGAGATGCCGTAGCCCGCCGAGGCCAGGGCGAGGCAGGATTGCTCGTCCTCACACTCGATGTCGAGCGAATGGCCGGCGTGCACCGCGAGCAGATCCTTGATGCGGTTGCGCGAGCGGAACGGGACCATCCGGTCGGGGATCTCGATGAGCACGCGGTCATCGAGGTCGGCGAACGAGAGGTCCTCCCCTTTGGAGAGCGGATCGCTCAGCGGCACGACCGCTACGGAATCCTGCGACATAAAGGGAACGAAGCGGATGCCCGGCTCGTCGCGCGCCATATTGTCGCTGCCGCACATGACATCGATCTCCTGCTGCCGCAGCATGGCGAGGAGCTTCGCGTAGTCATCGCAGATGAGCTGCGGCACCGCATCGGGGTGCTTCTTCCGGAAGACGGTGAGCGCCGCCGCAAGAGCGCGCTTTTCCGAGTGCGAGGTGCAGCCGATGCGGAGCAGCGCGCGGCGGTTGAGCTGCTCGATGTGGCGGATGGCCTGCGCCTCGGCGCGCAGGAGCATTTTCGCGTCGCCGTAGAAGCACTGCCCGGCCTCCGTGAGCGTCACACGGTGACGGTCGCGGACAAAAAGCTGCACGCCGAGCTCTTCTTCGAGCAGGCGGATGTTCCGGCTGATGGTCGGCACCGAGAGATAAAGCTGCTCCGCCGCCTTGGAAAAGCTCAGTTTTTCCGCTACCTGAACGAAGCTCGTCAGCTGCTGTGAATTCATATCCGCCGTACCTCCGCATCATGTTTTAATTATTCTAACATGGTTTTACATATTAATCAACCATTTTCTCAACTTTCGTGTATATTATAGACGGTTTTCCGAACGAACGCTTTTTTGCCGTCACTAAACCGAAATAGTGTTCAAAAAGTTTTTTGCGGTGTCCGGAAATCATACAGTGTTCAAAAAAATATATATAGAAGGGATCTGTTGTCATGAACATTTCTACTGTCCTGGTCGTAGGCGCGGGAACCATGGGTTCGAGCATCGCGCAGGTGTATTCCTCCTGCGGGTACAAGACCTACATGTCCTGCCGCAACGCCGCCCATCTGGACGACGCCGTGAAGCGCATCGATTCCGCCATCGACGGACTCATCGCCAACGGCATGGCCGATGAGGACTACCGCGCGAGAGTGCACGCCAACCTTCACTGCCTGCCCACCGACCGCATCCCGGAGATCGCCTCCGAGGTCGATGTCGCCGTGGAGACCATCGCGGAGAATCCCGACGCGAAGCGCAATCTTTACAAGACCCTCAGCGACAACTGCCGTGAGGACTGCATCATCTGCAGCAACACCTCCGGCATGGATGTCTTCACCGTATCCGAGGGCGTGCTCACGCACCCCGAGCGTCTCATCATCACGCACTGGTTCAACCCCCCGCACCTCATGAAGCTCATTGAGGTCGTCCGCGGCCCCAAGACGAGCGACGAGACCGTCGCCACCATGAAGGCGCAGCTCGAGTCCATGGGCAAGAAGCCCGCCGTTCTCAACCACTTCGCCCCCGGCTTCATCGTGAACCGTCTTGCCACGGTCATCTGCCGCGAGCTCTACTACATGATCGATCAGGGCTGGATCAGCGCCGAGGACGCCGAGAACGCCATGCGCTACACCGACGGTCTGCGCTACGGCTTCGAAGGCCCGCTCGCTCTGTGGGACTTTGTCGGCCTTGAGATCCCGATGACGGTCGCCAAGGGCGTGCTCCCCTCCCTGTGCAACGACACCGACGGCATTCCTTACGGCGAGAAGCTGCTCAAGGAAGGCAAGACCGGCGTGAAGGCCGGCGAAGGCGCACTCAAGTGGGGCGATGTCTCCGAGTATGTCGCCAAGCGCAGCCGCCGCATCATCCAGATGACCAAGATCATGGAAGACTGGGACAAGGAGGATTCCGGAAATGAATAATGAAAAGTTTGCCGCTCTCGATAAGAAGCGCACCACATACTTTATTGCCTGCCTCTTCGGCGCACTGGTCGTCGGTCTCGCGTACACCTGGTCGGTGCTGCAGAGCCCGTTCGTGCAGCAGCTCGGCGGCGACGGCGTGAAAGCCACCGTCGTTCTCTGCTACACCGTGACGGTCGTGTGCTCCACGATGTCCCCGTCCGTGTTCGGCGCATTCACCCGCAAGCTCGGCCCCCAGAAGACCATTTTCCTCGGCACGATCCTCTTCGGCCTCGGCTACATCATCTCCGGCTACACCACGAGCATGGTAGTCTTCTACCTTGCCTTCGGTCTCGGCACCGGCATCGGCAGCGGCTTCATCTACCCCACCATCATGGGCTACCTTGCCACGCTCTTCCCGGATAAGCGCGGCACCATCTCCGGTGTTGTCGCCGGCGTGTACGGCGGCGCTTCCATCCTCTGGTCCCCCATGCTCGCCGCCATCATCGAGAAGTCCTCTCTCGGAACGGCCACACTCGTTGCGGGCATCCTCATTCTCGTTGTCATCCTGCCCGTTTCCCTGATGATCCGTCCCGTTCCCGAAGACTACATCGAGTATAAGCTCGCAAACGCCGCTTCCTCCGGCAAAAAGGCCGCGAAGAAGACGAATCTCCCCGACCTCACCCGCGGCGAGATGGTCAAGACCGCCATGTTCTATGTGGCGCTCATCGCCTTCGCCTTCGGCTGCACCTCCGGCATGATGGTCATCAGCCAGGTGTCCTCCATTATGCAGGAGAGCTTCGCCCTCACCGCCACGCAGGCAGCGCTCTATGTGTCCGTCATGTCCCTCATGAGCATGTGCGGCCGCTTCCTGTGGGGCACCGTTACCGACCACTTCGATAAGTATGTGACGCTGAGCATCATCTGCGGTCTCCCGATCATCGCCATGGGCGTTGCGTCCGTTGCCGCCGGCTCTCAGGCCGTCACCGTCGTGTGCCTCGCCGTCACCGCCCTCTGCTACGGCGGCTTCGGCAGCACCATCACCCCGATCACCGCAGACCTCTTCGGTGCCAAGCACGTGACCGAGAACTACGGCGTCATGTACCTCGCGTTCGGCTTCGCCGGACTCGTCGGCCCGCAGCTCGCCGTGAACCTCGGCAAGGGCGGCAGCTACTCCAAGGCGTTCCTCGTCGCCGCCGTCATCTCCGTCGTGGCTTTCGTCATGGC
>CAZKGZ010000081.1:0-6419 GCA_964552365.1 uncultured Oscillospiraceae bacterium
AGGACATCGGCGTAGAGCCGGGGGAGCACATCCAGATCGTCGACGCTCCCGACATTATCTCCATGGAGGACGACCCGAGCACCGCCACGCGCAAAAAGCCGAACTCCTCGATGGCCGTCGCGCTGCGCATGCTCCATCAGGGCGAGGGTGACGCCGTCATCTCCGCCGGCAGCACCGGCGCTCTCCTGAGCGGCGCCACGCTTACCGTCCGCCGTGTTCGCGGCATCCGCCGCGCCTGCTTCGGCCCCGTCCTTCCGAACGGCGGCAAGGGCACGCTCCTCATCGACTGCGGCGCCAACGTGGAATGCACGGCCGAATACCTTCTGCAGTTTGCCTACATGGGCAAGTTCTATGCGCACGACCTGCTCGGCATCGAGAACCCGCGCATCGGCCTTCTGAACATCGGCACCGAGGAAACGAAGGGCACCGAGCTCCAGAAGCAGACCTACGCCCTCCTCAAGCAGGCACAGGATGCGGGACGGCTGAACTTCGTCGGCAATATCGAAGCGCGCGAGGTCCTCTCCGGCAGCGTGGATGTGCTCGTGTGCGACGGCTTCTCCGGCAACATCCTCCTCAAGTGCATCGAAGGCACCGCCATGACCCTCATGAAAAAGCTCAAAGCCATTTTCTATAAGAACACCGTCAACAAGCTCGCCGCGGCTGTCCTCAAGAAGGACGTCTATGCGCTCAAGGCAATGCTCGACCCGAGCGAGGTCGGCGGCACGGCGCTCCTCGGCATCTCGAAGCCCGTCATCAAGGCGCACGGCTCGTCCGATGCGCGCGCCATCCGCAGCGCCGTTCGTCAGGCAATCACATTCATCGATTCCGACGTCATCGCCAGCATCGAAAAGAATGTTGCATATATGCGTATCACACCAAACGAAGGAGAATAAAACAAAATGGTACTCGAAAAAATCATCAAAATGGTCGCCGAGCAGTTCATGGTCGACGAAAATCAGATCAATGCCGACACGTCCTTTGTGGATGACCTCGGTGCGGATTCCCTCGATGTCGTGGAGCTTACGATGGCTCTCGAAGAGGAATTCTCTCTGCCCGACACCCCGGAAGATGAGCTGACCAACATCCACACCGTCGGCGACCTGGCCGACTATGTGTCCCGCGTGACGCAGGATTAAGACGATGACCCAACTGGAAGCCGGTCTGAACCACACCTTCCGCGACCGGGATCTTCTCGAAACGGCACTCACGCACAGCTCCTATGCCAACGAGAACCGCGCTCTGGGCATCGTGTGCAACGAGCGCCTTGAGTTCCTCGGCGATTCCGTGCTCGGCGTGACGGTGGCGGACTACCTCTACCGCACCTACCCCGACATGCCGGAGGGACACATGACGCGCCTGCGCGCCGAGCTCGTGTGCGAGCAGTCGCTCCACCGCGTGGCCCTCGCGCTGCATCTGGGCGACTATCTCCGCCTCGGCAAGGGCGAGGAGCGCAACGGCGGCCGCGAGAGGGCATCCATTCTCTCGGATGCCGTGGAGGCCACCATCGCCGCGCTCTATCTCGATGCCGGCATGGAGACTGCCTCCGCCTTCATTTACCGCTACCTTCTCGATGACCTCAAGGATCTCGAAACGCCGGTATTCACCGACTACAAAACGGCTCTGCAGGAGTTCGTGCAGCGCCGCAGCGGCCAGGTGCTCTCCTATGAGCTCATCGGCGAGGAAGGCCCCGACCACGCCAAAACCTTCCGCATGCAGGTCTGCCTGAACGGAAAGACCGTCGGCACCGGAAGCGGACGCACAAAAAAGGAAGCGGAACAGTCCGCCGCCGCCGATGCGCTGGAGGCGCTGAAACGGTGAGCGCGCGCCGCCGCATCCTTCCCATATTTGTACCGCATGCAGGCTGCCCGAATGACTGCGTTTTCTGCAACCAGAAGCGCATTTCCGGCAGCCTGCATCCGGCATCCGCAGACACCGTCCGCGAGGCGGTCTCGGCACTCGCTCCGGGCAGCGGCTATGAGCTGGCGTTTTACGGCGGCAGCTTTACCGCCATCCCCGAATCCGAGCAGGAAGCCCTCCTCTCGGCCGTCGTGCCCTCGCGTGAGAGCGGCGCGGTCGCATCGCTACGTGTATCCACCCGCCCCGATGCCGTTACCCCCGAAAAACTCGAGCGCCTTCGCCGGTACGGCGTGGAGACCGTGGAGCTCGGCGCGCAGTCCATGTGCGACGAGGTGCTCCTCCGCAGCGGCCGCGGCCACACGCGCGAGGATACCGTGCGCGCGGCAAAGCTCGTGAAGGAATTCGGCTTCACGCTCATACTGCAGATGATGACGGGCCTCCCCGCGAGCAGCGACGAGCGCGACATCGAAACGGCGCGAGCCATCGCGGCACTCTCGCCGGACGGTGTGCGCGTCTACCCGACGGTCATCATCCGCGACACGCCGCTCGAAACGCTCTGGCGTGAGGGCAAGTACCGCGAGCACACGGTCGAGGACGCCGTGCGCGTGTGCGCCGAGATCCTGCCGATCTTCGAGGAAGCGCACATCCCGGTCATCCGCCTCGGGCTCAACCCGACCGATGAGCTATCCGGCGGCTCCGCCGTCGGCGGTGCGTACCACCCGGCCCTCGGCGAGCTTGTGCGCTCGAGGATCTGGCGCGGCAGGGAAGAGGAGCTGCTGAAAGGAACGCCCCCCGGCGCCTCCGTGATCCTCACCGTCCCCCGAAACCAGGTCTCCGCCGCCACCGGCCAGCACCGCTGCAACATCACCTGGCTAACGGATAAATATCACCTGAAGTCCCTGAAGATCCGCCCCGCGGATATTTCCGACGCGGAGATCTCCGTTCAATAAAGTTGCCGACTGCCCCCGGAGCACACCGCCCCGGGGGCATTTTGCGCGCCCGCCCCCTTGCCCAAAGCACGGAAATGTGCTAAAATAATCAGCCGAAACTTTAACAGGAGAACATACAGCCCATGGACAAATTTACCGCTCTGCTTGCGAAGGAATTTTCGCGGCGTGAGGAGCACATCGAAAATATCATTCACCTGCTCGACGAGGGCAACACCGTCCCGTTCATCGCGCGCTACCGCAAGGAGATGCACGGCACGACGGACGACCAGACCATCCGCGCCATCGCCGAGCGGCTCCAATATCTGCGCGGCCTCGACGAGCGCAAGGCAGCCGTCGTGAGCGCCATCGAAGCACAGGGCAAGCTCACCGACGAGCTCTCCGAGGCCATCGAGAAGGCACAGACCCTCGCCGAGGTGGAGGACATCTACCGCCCCTACAAGCAGAAGCGCCGCACCCGCGCCACCATCGCGCGCGAAAAAGGCCTCGCGCCGCTCGCGGAGCTCCTCTTCTCGCAGACCGTCACCTCCGGCACGCTCGAAGAGCTGGCAGCCCCTTATGTGGATGAGGAAAAAGGCGTTATGTCAACTGAAGAAGCCCTCGCCGGTGCCGCCGACATCATTGCCGAGACCATTTCGGACGATGCGTCCATCCGCGCCTCGCTCCGCCGCCTCTACCATACGCGCGGCGAGCTGCGCGCCAAGGCCGCGACCGAGGAGGACAGCGTCTACCGCATGTACTACGACTACACCGAGCCCGTCGCGAAAACGCAGGGCTACCGCGTGCTGGCCCTCAACCGCGGCGAGCGCGAGGGAATCCTGAAAGTCGATGTTGAGGTGGATGACGCCCTCGCCCTGCAGGAGATCCGCCGCGCGGTGTTCCGCGGCGTGAGCATCTCGAATGCCTTCATCGTCTCCTGCTGCGAGGATGCGTGGAAGCGCCTCATCCAGCCGTCCGCGGAGCGCGAGATCCGCGCCGAGCTCACGGACAGCGCGAACGAAGCGGCCATCCGCTCCTTCGGACAGAACCTCCAGCCGCTCCTCATGCAGCCGCCGCTGCGCGGCCGCGTGACGATGGGCTTTGACCCCGCATACCGCACCGGCTGCAAGATCGCCGTGGTGGACGAGACCGGCAAGGTGCTCGAGACCGGCGTTGTCTACCCGACGCCGCCGCACAACAAAAAGGACGAAGCGCGAAAGATCCTCACCGCGATGATCCGCCGCCACAATGTCACCGCCATCGCCATCGGCAACGGCACCGCATCGAAGGAATCCGAAATGTTCGTCGCCGATATGCTGCACGACCTGCCGGGCGTGGCCTACATGGTCGTGAGCGAAGCGGGTGCGAGCGTGTATTCCGCGTCCAAGCTCGGCGCGGAGGAGTTCCCGGACTACGATGTGTCGCTCCGCTCGGCCGTGTCCATCGCGCGCCGCCTGCAGGATCCCCTCGCGGAGCTTGTGAAGATCGAGCCGAAGAGCATCGGCGTCGGGCAGTATCAGCACGATATGCCGCCTGCGCGCCTCGATGAGACGCTGCGCGGCGTGGTGGAGGACTGCGTAAACTCCGTCGGTGCCGACCTCAATACGGCCTCCGCCTCGCTCCTCTCGTACGTGGCGGGCCTCAACGATACCACGGCCAAGAACATCGTGGCCTACCGTGAGGCGAACGGAGCGTACGCCTCGCGCGCCGCACTCAAAAAGGTGCCCCGCATTGGGCCGCGCGCCTTCGAGCAGTGTGCGGGCTTCCTGCGCGTGATGCAGGGGAAAAATGTCCTCGACGCCACCGGCGTCCACCCCGAGTCGTACGAAGCGGCGGAAAAGCTCCTGAAGCTGTGCGGCTACACGGCCGAGGATGTGCGTGCCCACCGCGTGGGCGAGCTGCGCGAGCGTGTGAAGAGCTTCGGCGAGGAAAAGGCGGCGGAATTCTGCGGCGTCGGCCTGCCGACGCTCTCGGACATCGTCTCCGACCTCATGAAGCCCGGCCGCGACCCGCGCGATGAGCTGCCCGCGCCGCTCCTGCGCACCGACATTCTGGAAATGAAGGATCTCAAGCCCGGCATGCGTCTGCGCGGCACGGTGCGCAATGTGGTCGACTTCGGCGCATTCGTCGATATCGGCGTGCATCAGGACGGCCTCGTGCACATCTCGCGCCTCTCCGACCACTTCGTCCGCCACCCCTCGGACATCGTCCGTGTGGGCGATGTGGTGGATGTCGCCGTCGTCGAGGTGGACACCGCCAAGAAGCGCATCGCCCTTTCCATGCTCGCCGACGATATTGGCAGAATTTAACAGAAAAAAGTCAAAACTGTAACTTGCCCTAAACGCGCTTTTCCCCGTATACTTGCTTTACATAAAAGTTCATTTTTCGATTATGTAAAGTTAATAGCTGCGGCATCCGACCGATGCCGCCCGATACGGAGAGGAGCGCGTTATGCGTATTACATATATCAAACACAGTGCTTTTTTGGCGGAGTGGGAGGATATCTCCTGCCTTTTCGACTATGCCGAGGGGGACCTTCCGGAGATACCCGAAGGGAACCGCCTCTTCATTTTCGCGAGCCACCATCATCCCGACCACTTTGACCCGAAGATCTTCGATATTTTCCCGGACCGCAAGAGAAAGACCTACATCCTCTCGGACGACATCCGCGCCGTGCCGGAGGAGAAGGACAAGGGCCTCGTTGTCCGCACCGGCCCCGACAGCCGCCGCATTTTCCCGGGCGGACGCGAGGGCGTGCTCGGCGTATCCACCATCGGCTCCACGGACTGCGGCGTCGCGTTCGTCGTGAACTACGCGGGCAAGACGGTGTACCACGCCGGCGACCTGCACTGGTGGGCGTGGCCGGACGACACGCCGGAGGAGGAGCGCGACATGAAAAACCGCTACTTCACCGAGATCGCGAAGCTCCGCGATGTGCATCTCGACGCCGCCTTCCTGCCCCTCGACCCGCGCCTCGGCGCCAACTACTGGATGGGCTTCGACGCCATGATGCGCTCCGCCGACATCCGCCAAGCCTTCCCCATGCACCTGTGGGAGCAGTACGAAACCATAGAAAAATTCAAATCCCTGAGCATCACCGCCCCCTACCGCGCAAAAATAGCCGACATCACCGCCCCCAACCGGGTCTTTGAGATCTGAATCGCCCCAAACCGAAAAATAAAGAAGACCGCACGCCAAAAGAAAAAATAAGAAGAAAGGAGCCGCGCACAATGATCACATTTGAAGAAGCATTGACGAAAGCAAAAGAACGCAAGCCCGATATTGACGGATACGATGAATGGGAAAACGGATGGGTATTTGGCTTCAGCGGCGATGCCGACTTCATGGGCGGCGGTCATTGCTCTGTTGTTGTTCGAAAAAGTGACGGAAGGCTCATGTATATGCCCGAGTTCATCTACCAAGGCGCGGGAGAGTTCTTAAAAAGTTACGAACTAAAATAAACCCCTGTCATAACACAATGACTATGTTTTTGCATATCGGTGCACCGCGCGATCATCCCTTACATCTCCCTCCGGGAGGCGGCTGAGCGCAGCAAGGCGATTACCCCTTGCCTCTCCCTCTGGGAGAGGTGGCCGAGCGCAGCGAGGACGGGGAGGGCAAACATCCATACCGAAA
>CAZKGZ010000082.1:0-6379 GCA_964552365.1 uncultured Oscillospiraceae bacterium
GTGCGCAAGGGCGAGCAGGAGCTTTTGAACATCCCCGTAAACGCCGGCATCGTCGGCGGCATCGTGGCGGTGTCGTCCGCCAAGTGGGTGCTGCTTGCGGGCATCCTCGCCACCATCGGCTTCGGCTGCTGCGTGGAGATCGTCCGCACGGACGGTCAGGTCGTCAATGTGATGGATGAGGAGACCGGCAAGCAGATCCGCTGCACGGCGCAGAATGCCGTCAACGGCGTGAAGGATGCGCTGCACTTCGAGCAGGTCGTCGATGAAACGACCGAGGATGTGCAGGATCCCGTTGAGGAAGTTCCCTTCGAGGAAGCGAACACCGAAGAGTCCGCCGAAGACCACACCGAAGAATAAATATCCGAAAGACAAGTATCGGGAGGAACCGTATTTCTGCGGCTCCTCCCGATATCGTTTTATAGGAGTGTTTCGTCGTAGTGGGCGCGGACGCCGCCGATGAATTTGGGGCGGGTGCGGGCGGCGACGATCATCGTCTCGCCGATGGTGTGGTTGTCGAGGCGCAGCGGCACGGCGACCTTTTTGAGATGCATGCCGATGAGCGTAAAGCCGATGTCCATGCCGGCATCCGCTTTGATCTCCTCGAGCGCGACGGGATCCCGGAACCCGGCGTACGCCTGCGTGGCGAGCGAGCCGCCCGCCTTCGGCTGCGGGACCACATTTACCGGTTCCGCATTGGGTACGGCCGCGCGCTCGGTGATGATGGCGCGGTTCAAGTGCTCGCAGCACTGCACGGCGAGATAAATGCCGCGGCTTTCGGTGACTTCGTGCAGAGCGCGGAAGATCTCTCCCGCCACTTCGTAATTGGAGTTCGTACCGATGCGCGAGCCGACGACCTCGCTCGTGGAGCAGCCCACGACCAGGATATTGCCCGCTTTCAGCTTGGCCTTTTCGCACAGTTCTTCCGCAGCTGCGCGTGTTTCTTCGTAAATCGTCATGATCGTTCTCCTCTCAGCGGATGGTTTTGATTATATCGGTCTTTTCAAAGGTTTTCAAGAGGGCAATGCCGAGGATGAGTCCGGCGGCTCCCTGCACGGCATTGGCGGGAATGTTCACCGCCGACGGCGCCGCACCGTAGAGGATGCTCTCAAAGAGAAAGTATCCGAGCACCATTTCCGTCTCGGCGAGAATGCCCGAGAGGATGCGCGCCGGACGCACTCCGAGCCGCTCCTCCAGTCTGCGATAGGCAAAAATCGCGATGACGGCCATCGTGCCTTTGATGACGAACGTTGCGGGAACATACGCCGCATACCCGGAGAAGAGATCCGCCAGTGCGCTCCCGAGCCCCGCCGCGAGGAAAGCGTATCCCGGCGGCAGCATCCATCCCGCGAGCAGCACCACGCAGTCGCCGAGATTCAGATACCCTTTCACCGGCGAAGGAATTTTTATGATCATGGTCGCCACGCATGTGAGAGATGCCAGCATCGCGGCAGATACCAGCGTTTTTGTTTTGCCGTTCATAACGTATCGCTCCCGATTCGGTCTTATGGTGCAGAGTATAATCGGCAAGCTGGCTATATTCAATTACCAGTTTGAGGTTGTTTTATATGACCAGTTTGGGAGGACAACGCTCTTGCCGTTTCCCGAGAATACATGATATAATGGCTTGAAAAGGGGGAGGACAAATGGTATACACTCATCCTTATGCTTCGCCGCTTGGGGGGATCACGCTGGCTTGTGACGGGGCGGCGATCGTCGGGCTTTGGTTTGACGGGCAGCGGCATTTCGGGAATGTTTTACCCGGGGAGACCGAGCCGGGGGAACATCCGCTTTTTGCGGAGGCCGGGCGCTGGCTCGATATCTATTTTTCGGGGCGTGAGCCGGATTTTCTGCCGCCGCTTCGTTATGATTCCACACCGTTTCGCAAAGCGGTCTGCGACATCATGCTGACCATCCCCTACGGCCAAACGATGACCTACGGCGAGATCGCCGCCCGCATCGCCGAAGAGAAGGGCATCGCGAAAATGTCCGCGCAGGCCGTCGGCGGAGCGGTCGGCCATAACCCCATCTCGCTCATGATCCCCTGCCACCGCGTTGTCGGGACCGGCGGCTCTCTCACGGGATACGGCGGCGGCATCGGGCGCAAGGTAAAGCTCCTCGAACTGGAAGGCACGGACATGACCCGCCTTTTCGTTCCGAAAAAAGGCACGGCGCTCTGAATAAACCGCAAAAAACAACGGTGCAGTTCGATTTTCGGGCTGCACCGTTTTTGATTATGATCAATATTTTCCGATGGGCGGGGTCACGTAGTCCGGGAGGGGGCAGCGGTATTGGCCGCCGTTTTTCGCGCGGAGCTCCTCTCGTGCTTTTTGGATCAGCTCGGGCTGTTCCATGGTACGGACGGCGGCGAGCGTCAGCACTTCGGCGGCGCGGAGCATGCCTTTCATGCCGATATCCGAGCAGGAGAAGGCCGTATTCTGCCAGCTGTGGCCGACATTGCCGAGACACGCGGTGGCGACATGGAGCATGACGGTCGGCGTCGCATAGCCGACATCGCCGACATCGGTCGAGCCGGAATCGTACGTCGTCTCTTTGGGATCAAAGGGGTGGATGACGCGGTCGAGCGGCTTTTCAAGCGCCGGTTCAAGCTCATCGGGATCGAAATACTCCGCAAGGCGCTCGCGGATGCTCCCCATGGTGGCGCGCGGGTAGGTGCGCAGAATGTCGCTCGCGAGGCGGTAATCGTCCTCCGTCCACTCCGGCGCACCGAGGGCGCGGAGGCTCTCGTCCGCGATGGCCGCCAGCGTGCGGTTCGGGACATAATCGGAGAACGCCATCGTGACCTCGTAGCGCATTTTGGTGCCGGTCATGAGTGCCGCGCCGCGCGCGACATCCGCCACGCGGGCGAAAAGCTCCTGCACCTGCGCGACTTTCGGGGCGCGCACCTCGTATTTGATGACGGCGTGGCTCTGCACAACGTTCGGCATGCACCCGCCGGGGTCGGAATAGGCATAGTGGATGCGCGCGGCATCGATCATGTGCTCGCGCAGATAGTTGCAGCCCACGTTCATGAGCTCCACGGCGTCCAGCGCGCTCCGTCCGAGATGCGGCGCCGCACCCGCGTGCGAGGCGATGCCGTCGAAGATGAAGTTCGCGCCCATGATGGCGACGCTGCCTTTGGAGCCGACTTCGTTGAGCGTGCCGGGGTGCCAGGTGTAGGCGAAGTCCACATCGTCAAAGTATCCGGCGCGGGCAATGAACTGCTTGGATCCGGCGCCCTCCTCGGCAGGGCAGCCGAAGAAAACGACCGTGCCGTTTCCGTTTTCCTTGATAAGGTAGTCTTTGAGCGCCGCGGCGGCGGCAAAGCATCCCGCTCCGAGCAGGTTGTGTCCGCAGCCGTGGCCGGGGCCGCCGGGGACGATCGGCTCCTGCACGGCGCTCGCGGCCTTCTGGCTCAGGCCGGCCAGTGCGTCGTATTCGGCGAGGAAGCCGACGACCGGCTTGCCGCTGCCGACCGCATAGCTTGCCTTGAAGGCCGTGGGAATGTCCGCGATGCCTTCCTCCACGGTGAAGCCCTCTTTTTTGAGTGCTTCGATGAGCACGCCGGCCGAGCGCGTCTCCTCATAGGAGAGCTCCGCAAAGTTCCAGATCTCCGCGGCAAGCTCTTTGGCTACCGCGGATTTTTCGGCGACGAGCGAGCGTATTTCCCGAATCGTATTTTCCATTGTTTCGATCTCCTTTTCCCTTCGTCAGAGCACCATGCTCAGGAATTTGATGGTGCTCGGGTCGTGCGGACAGTTGAATATCTGCTCGGGGGTGCCGTCTTCTTTGATGATGCCGTCGCAGATGAAGAGCGCCCGATCCGATACTTCCCGCGCGAATGCCATCTCGTGCGTGACGATCACGATGGTCATGCCGCTGCGCGTCAGCTCGCGGATGACATTGAGCACTTCCTTGACCATTTCGGGGTCGAGAGCGGAGGTCGGCTCATCGAAGAGCATCACCTCCGGCTGCATGGCGAGGGCGCGCACGATGGCGAGACGCTGCTTCTGTCCGCCGGAAAGCTTGCGGGGATATTCGTTGACCTTATCCGCCAGACCGACGCGCTGCAGAAGTGCGATCGCTTCCTCGCGTGCCTGCGCTTTGGGGATCTTCTTTTCGAGCACCGGGGCGAGCGTCACATTGTCGAGAACGGTCATGTTCGGGAACACATTGAAGTGCTGAAATACCATGCCGATGCTCTGGCGGTACTTGCTGATGTTGAGCTTTTTGTCCGTGATGTCCTGCCCTTTGAAAAGGACTCTGCCGCCGTCCGGCATCTCCAGACGGTTCAGGCAGCGGAGGAAGGTGGACTTGCCGCCGCCGGACGGGCCGATGATCGACACGACCTCGCCGCGGTGGATGTCCGTGGTAATGCCCTTGAGGACTTCCAGATCGCCGAAGCTCTTTTTGAGGTTTTCGGTGCGAAGGATCACATCAGTCACTGACAGTCAGCCTCCTCTCCAGCACGCGCAGGAGCCGCGAAAGTACGAAATTCAGCAGGAAATAGATGATGCCGACGATCACGAGCGACTGCAGGGCGAGGAATGTGGCGCTCTGCACCGTGCGGAAGCTCGTCATCAGCTCGCCGACGAAGAACACGGACGCGAGCGATGTGCCTTTTACGGTGGAAATGAACTCATTGCACAGGGCGGGGAGAATGTTCTTGACCGCCTGCGGGAGAATGACATGCGTGAGCACGTGCGTTTCCGAAAGGCCGATGCTGCGCGCCGCTTCCCACTGTCCCTTGTCCACGGCGGCGATGCCGGCGCGGATGATCTCGGAGATGAAAGCGGAGGCATTCACCACGAGCGCCGCGACGATGCACTGCGTGTCGCTCAGTTCAAACGGCACGATCTTCGGCAGCGCGATCCAGAAGAAATAGAGCTGCAGCAATATCGGCGTGCCGCGCAGGATCTCCACATAGACATCGGACACGATCTTGAGCGGTTTCCAGCGGCTCATGCGCATGAGCGCCACGACCATGCCGAGGAGCGTTCCGAGGAAGACCGTGACCGCCGAGATCCAAAGGGTCCCCCACAGTCCCGCCAGATATACCGAGCTGTATTTTGCCCACAGCTTCATGATCTTTTCCATTCCGATCCGCCTCCCCGGTGTTTTTAATGAACTATGGTTTAATCGATGCCGAGCTCTGCGGCTGCGGCTTCGTACTGCGTGTACCACGCGTCGATCTGACCGGCTTCGTTGAGCTCCGCGATGCATTCGTTGATGAATTCCGCAAGGGACTCCGTGCCTTCCATCGGCATGGCGACGCAGGTGCCGTTCATGCTCGGGTCTACGTCAAAGCGGAAGTCGGTCGTTGCCATGCCGCCGTTCGCGTCGGCGTAGAGGTCGGCGGAAGCCGTCGAGCAGATGCACACATCCGCTTTTCCTTCGGCCACGGCGAGGTAGCCGTCGGTCATGTTGGACACGAGCTTGAACTCCTTGCACGCGCCGTTCACATACTGGTTGTAGAGTGCTTCCTGCACGGAGCCGCTCTGCGTGATGACCACGGCGTCCGCGAGGGATTCGATGCTGTTGTATTTATCGACATCTTCGCTGCGGACGAGGAAGCCGTAGCCGGTGTCGCCGCTGCGGTAGACATCCGAAAGGCGCATCGCCTCGGCGCGGGCCGGAGAATACGCGATGGCGGATATCGAAAAATCGTACTTGCCTTCCGATACGCCCGAGAGGACGGCGGTAAAATCGAGCGCGGTGATGCGAAGCTCCACGCCGAGCTTCTCGGCGATGTACTTGGCGATCTCAATGTCCACGCCCTGATACTGCTCATCGCCCGACTTGTTGGGGTCGATGTACTCGTACGGCGCAAAGTACGGCTCGGTGCAAAGGGAAATGTATCCCTGCTCTTTGATCTGCGCGAGACGATCCTCGGCGGTGTCCGCGCTGCTGCCGCACGCGGTGCAGCTCCATACCATGAGCAGTGCCAGCAAACCGATCAGAAATTTTTTCATGATGTATCCCTCTCTTCCGCCGTCTCCGCGGCCCTTTGATGTGCATACGGTACCACATTTTCTTTAACTCGTCAATACTTTAGTTCGCTAATACATTACCAAATTATCAAGATAAATTATCCGCCGTTTTGTGGCATATTGCGCAAAGCCCTTGTGATATGAAAAGGCAGAGAGAAGTTTATCGTTCTCTCTGCCCGATGCAGTTAAAATTCAAAGTGTTTCCGGGGAGCCGGGATGTCCGGGGAATGGTAGGCGACCGTCTGCGTGAAGTGGTTTTCGCCGATCAGTTTCTCATACTGCGCGCAGTTTAGATGCACCGGATAGCGGAGCATGGTCATTTTGCCCGCTAGAAGCAGCTTCTCGCTGAAGGAGCCCTTTTCCGGTGTGCCGGTCATGACGGCGGCACCGCC
>CAZKGZ010000083.1:0-6264 GCA_964552365.1 uncultured Oscillospiraceae bacterium
TCGCCGCAGATGAGGTAGCCCGTGCTCATGCCGATGGTCACGGTGCGGTGGCCGTTGCAGAACTGGCGGTCATCGTACATTTTGAAGCGCGCGCCCATGGAGTGATCGCGCACGGTGAAGGCGTAGACGATGGCGTCCGCCGTCTGGATCTTATTGCGCAAAAACTCGTCGAAGCCGTCCGTGTAGATGCATTTGCCCGTGGCGGCGCAGTTGAAGCAGCTCAGGCAGCCGCCGCGGAACGGGTACTCGCGGATGTTCACAACGCGCGTTTTTCTCGGCAGCACGGCGCGGAAGCGGTCGATCATCGCCTGCAGGGCGCTGTCGCCCTCGCGCAGGTCCGCAACGATGACCACATCGCCGCTCTTTTCGCCGTCCGTGCTCTCCGGGACCGTGGCGGGTACCGGGGTATACTCGTACTTCCCCGCCGTCGGCGTCTCGCAGATGCCGTGCTCGGCAGACCAGATGAGGAAGCGGAAGAAGTCCTCGGCTTCCTTCTGCCCTTTCCCGGTCGTCAGGTCCTCCATGTCCGCGGAGAGGCCCTGGATGTACCGGAGGCCGAGGTCGCCGCAGTTGTCTTGGATGTACCGGTGGGCGGTGATGTCGTAGAAGTGCTTGGAGGTGGTGATCTGCGAGGCGAATTTGCCCGCGAGATCCGCGCCGCTCTCCTTGAGGAGCTCAATGAACCGCTGCAGCTGGCAGGGCGCGATGAAGGTGTAGACCGGGTAGGAGAAGAGCAGCATGTCCGCCTTCTCGATGGCGGCGAGCGCCGGGGAGAAGTCCTTTTCGAGCGATTTGATGCTCTGCCCCGCGTGCAGCACCGTGAACCGGTGCTCCGGGTGCAGGATCTCCAGATAATTGACCGTCTGCAGCGTGACCGAATTTTTCCCCTTCGGGCTGCCGTTGATCACAAGAATTTCCATAATTTACCTCTTCATATAAATCCGAATTTGCCCTTATTTTCGCACGATTCGGGGCGAAATGCAAGAGCGGCGGGGAAATTCTTCCGCAGACGGCTCAGCTGCGCTGCGGGCGCTCCCGCTCCGCGGCGCACTTGCGGGAGGCGAGGCAGCTGTACAGGCAGGCGGCTGCTTCCGCGACGGGGAAAGCATACCAGCCGAGCGAAAGGCCGCCCGCTTTTATGAGGAGCCAAAGGCAGGGGATCAGCACGAGCAGCTGGCGGATGGCGCCGCCGATCATGTTCACCATGCCGTTTCCGAGTCCGGAGACATAGTAGCCGCACAGGAGCGTGACGGCGGCACAGGCGAAGGACGAGGAGATGATGCGCAGCGCCGGAACGCCGATCGTCAGCATATCTTCGCTCACGGAGAAAAGCGACATCAATTGCTTCGGCAGGGCGCAGAAGAGGGCCGTTCCGCACAGTGCGATGGCGATGCCGGTGCGAAGCAGGACCTTCCGTGTCTGCCGTACCCGGTCGAAACTCCCGGCGCCGCAGTTGTAGCCGATGATCGGAATGGCCGCCTGACCGAGGCCGTTGACGGGCATCATAAGGAAATTCTGCAGCTTATAATAGATGCCGAAAAACGCTACGGCGGTGGCGGAAACGCGCAGCAGGATGTTGTTTACGGCAAATGTCATGACGCTGCCCATGGCCTGCATGATGATGGTCGGAAGTCCCACGCGGTAGATGTCCGCCGCGTCCCGCACTGCGAACCGGTAGTTCCTGAAGCGGACATGAATGACCGGATTTTTGAAGCGGTTGAAAAGCAGCGCGGCGGCAGCTCCCGCCATCTGCCCGATGACCGTTGCGATGGCTGCGCCCCGGATGCCCATGGCCGGGCAGCCGAGCAGGCCGAAGATCATGATGGGGTCGAGGATGATGTTCAGCACGGCACCGATGATGAGGGAGATCATCGAAAGCACGGTGTCCCCGACGGCCTGCAGCAGTCGCTGTCCGTAGGTCTGCAGGAAGATTCCGTGGCAGTATATGAGATTGACGGAGAGATATTGGCGGCAGAGCTCCCGCAAGTCGGGGTCGGGCGTGAGCCGGTCTGCTATGGCATCGGAGAAGAAGATGCCCGCCGCGGAAAACACGAGCGATGTCGCGATCGTCAGAAGGAGTCCGGTCGAGGCGGCGCGGCACGCCTCCTCCGTCTTGCCTTCGCCGATCTTTCGGGACAGCAGCGAGTTGATGCCGACGCCGGTACCGACGCCGACGGCGATCATAAGAAATTGCACGGAGTAAACGAGCGACGCCGCCGTCAGGGCCGCTTCCGACAGCTTTGCCACAAAGATGCTGTCCACGATATTGTAGAGAGACTGCACGAGCAGCGAGAGCATCAGCGGCACGCCCATGGTGTACAGCAATGGGCGGACAGGCATTTCCGCCAGTTTGTTTTTGGTATTCATAGAACCTCCCGAAGCCGCAAAAAAAATAAGCGTGAGATCCTCGAGGCGAAGCACACCTCATGATTTCACGCTTATAAGCCGGCTGAACGATTTATTTTGATGCCGTGATCATACCGCAAAATGCGGAAAAATGCAAGGGCAATTTTCTGCGCGGCGGCAGGAAAGCCTTTGGATATTAAGCCGTTTCGTCCTTCTGCATGACGCGGCGGATGTCTTCCGCGAGCTCCGGGACGGCGGGGTTGGAATTGTCGGATTTCCATACGCAGGCGAGAAACGGCAGCGTTCCCACTTTGGGGTAGAGATAATGGTGGAAGCCCGGGCGGTGACTGATCTCGAGCGCATCGCTGACGATGGTCACGCCGCGCCCCATCGCCACCTGATAGAGCAGGGAATCGATGTTTTCGCAGCGCTTCACGCGGATATTCCGCAGATTCAGAACGCTGGTGATCACATAGAGCTCCGTATCGCGGCCGGCGGATTCCTCATCCTGGAGTACGATGAAATCCGTGCCGTCGAAGTCCCGGTAGTTCAGGGCGCTCTTTTTGGCCAGCGGGTGCCTGTCCGAGAACAGGAAGCCCGAATTCACGCTGCAGATCTTCTCATACTGCACATTTCGCAGTCCGGGCAGCTCAAAGTTGTAGGTGACGATCGCGTCGTATTCGCCGGAGGCCAGACGGCGGCGCAGATCCGAGAAGGTGCTGCCGGAGAGCTGGATCTCCACATTGGGGTAGCTTTGCGAAAAGGCACTCAGCGCCGGGTAGATATAGGTCTCCGCATTCAGGTTCGTGAGATAGCCGATGGAGAGCTTCTGGGGGACATTGTCGTCGGCCAGCTTTGCGCGGCCTATGGCGGCTTTCATTTCGTCCCGGATCTTCCGCATCTCAAACGCCATCACGGCTCCCGCCCGCGTCAGGCGCAGCAGGTTGTTTTCCCGCTCAAAGAGTGATATGCCCAGTTCTTCCTCCAGTGCGGCGATCTGACGGCTCACCGTCGGCTGGGTGGTATAGTACTTCTCCGCGACCCGCGTGAAGCTCAGAGTCTTGGCGGCAAAAAGGAAATACGAAATCTGTATGCTAGTCACGGTACCACCCCTTTGAAAACAAGCATATCACCCAATTTTGTGCCTGTCAATCGCAGCAGATTCGTTTTATCGCCGCCGCTCCATTCATTTTGCGTATGGACTCCTTTTGGAAACAGAAGTTGTAACTTTCTCTGCCGCCTCTTAGAATATAGCCATCCGATAAAACATTGAAAGGATGGTTCTTATGACTCCCAAGAAAAAAGCATTGGTCAGCGCATGCGCAGCTTCCTCCATCGGCATGATGTGGCTGGTAACCTCCGCTGTTCTGGCCTACATGATCGGCACCTATGTATCGCAGGGCGCGACAGCTCAGCAGGTCGTCATGGTGATGACGATCCAGCCGCTGGTCGGCGTCTTCATGGCATTCCTGACAGGTCCCGTTTCCATGCGCGTTTCCAAGAAGCTCCTCATGTGCCTCGCCTGTATCCTCACGATCCTTTGCGGCGTCATTTACGGCATATTCGGCGGACAGTGCAGCATCGGCCTGCTGTATGTCGGTGCGGCCATGTCCGGCATCGTCTCCGCCCTGACATCCAATGTCCCCAACTCCCTGATGGCGCAGTATGCCGAGTCTTTTGAAGAGCGCGGCAAGTTTTCCGGCTACAACAACGCCTTCATGCAGGGCGGCGCGCTGCTGATGTCCGCTCTCGGCGGGCTGCTGGGTGCCGGCCGCTGGCAGAATGCCTTCCTGCTGTGGTTCCTCGCCGTTCCGGCGCTCGTGCTGGTACTGTTTTTCTGCCCTGCGGATTCGGGTACGAAGCAGGTCGAGAAAAAAGAGCCCGTCCGTCTCTCGCAGATCCCCGGCAGCGTATGGCTGCTGTGCCTGCACTTCATTCTGTTCTTTGTGTGCTGCTACACCTTCTCCGTGTACATTTCCTCTTATATCATCACCGAGTTCGCGCTCGGAACTTCCTTCCACGCGGGTCTCGCCACATCCATTCTCACCATCGCCGCCGTGCTGGCCAGTGCCCTCTACGCACGCTACAGCAAGAAGCTCGGCAAGTGGGTCATGCCTCTCTTCAGTCTGACGATGCTGATCGGTTATCTCATCAGTGCCGTCGCCACGAAGTCCCTCGCGGGCATTCTTATCGCCGGATTCCTCGTGGGCATGGGCAAGGGCGGCAGCATCCCCCATCTCATCAAGACCGCCACTTCCAAGGCGCCGAGAAATTATACCCCGCTGATCATTTCCTTTGTTATGGGCAGCATGAGCCTGGGTATGTTCCTCTCGAAGTATCTCATCGGAGCCATCTGCGTGCCTCTGGGCGGGGACAGCGTCTATAACCGCTTTGTCGCCACCGCCATCATGGCTGCCGTTACGCTCGTTGTCGGTCTGCTGATCTATCTTCCCGAAAAGAAGAAAGAGAATTGATGGGAGGATATCGTCATGTCTGAAGTCAAATCCGAGACCATGTTTGAGACCCGCATGCGCATCACGAACGATGCCATTGCACATCGGGAACCGGAGCGCATCCCCATCTGGTTCAACTGCGGCACCACGCCCTACCGTCTGAGCCAAAATCTCACTTTTAAGGATTCCCTGTACGACCACGCCCGCGCCGGTGAAGCGATCATTCAGTTCCACCGGGAATTTCAGCCGGACTGCCAGCTGGCCAATATGCTGGACGGGCCGCTGGAGGAGCTGGCCGGTACGCTCTCCATCGACTGGCCCGGCCGTCCCGGCACGAAAGTTCCCGACGAGAGCATTTATCAGGTGCACGAGATGGAAGCCATGAAGCAGGAGGAATACGACGAGTTTCTGTCCGATCCCACGGGCTTCATGCTCCACAAATTCATTCCCCGCGTTTTCCCCGGCCTCTCCGGTCTCTCGGGGCTGCTGAACCCGCTGCCCACGAGCTATATGTCCGCGAGCCAGCTGGCAGGCGGCATCTGCAATCCCAAGGTGGTGGAGGCCTGCGGCAAGCTCATCGAGATGGCAAAGCGCAGTCAGGCTCTTCAGGAGGAGCTGAACAAAATCAAGGGGACGCTGTTCGGCATGGGCTTTCCTCCCCTGCTGACCGGCGTGGGTCTCGTCCCTTACGACACGCTCTCCAACTACTTCCGCGGCACCGTCGGGACATTTGACGATCTCATCGACTGCCCGGAGAAAATGAAGGAAGTCGTGGACTATTTCACCGATGTGCAGATCAGGAATTTCCAGTATTTCCGGTACGCCAACATGCCCGTAAAGCGCGTCATGTTCTGGATGCACAAGGGCATGGACGGCTTCATGAGCCCGCAGCAGTTTGACGAGCTCTATTGGGGGCCGTTCCTGAAGGTGATCCATGCGCTGGTGGACATGGGCGTGACGCCCATCATCTACACGGAGGGCAACTATAAGACCCGTCTTGCGCAGATGAATGGGCTTCCGGCCGGCAAGTGCGTCGTTCACTTTGAAAATGTGGATCTGGCCGAGGCCAAGCGCACCGTCGGCGAGACCAGCTGCATCACCGGCAACTTCCCCGTCTACCTTCTGGAGTACGGCACCGTTGAGCAGGTGCAGGACGAAGTCAAGCGGCAGATCGACATCGGCGCTCCGGGCGGCGGCTTCATCTTCGAGACGAACGCCTCTATCGAAAATGTGAAGCGCGAAAATCTGGAAGCCATGTACGACACTGCCCGCACCTACGGCAAACGCTGACGGCACACCGGCGCACATGCCGAAGCGCCGCGCCTCCCGTGAATGCAGACGGCAGGATATGATCGGGGTGCTGCCGTTTGGCGGCACCCCCATTTGAATTCATTGAAACGGAGAACATACCATGATCATCATCGGAGAAAAAATCAACGGTTCCATTCCGGCGGTGGCCGAGGCC
>CAZKGZ010000084.1:0-6257 GCA_964552365.1 uncultured Oscillospiraceae bacterium
GGCGAATACGCCGGCTTCGCCATCCACATCCTCCGCGGATAAGAGGCTGTTTTAATTAAAGCAAAAGCCCGGGACTCTTTGATCTTCAAGGAGTTCCGGGCTTTTTCGGTTGGCAGCGGGAGAAGGATTCGAACCCTCACATACGGAGTCAGAGTCCGCTGTGCTACCTTTACACAATCCCGCTATTTCGCAAACGCAAGGGATATTATATCCGATTTGCGGCGAATGTCAAGCGGAATCGTGAATTTTTTTCGATTTTCTCGAAAAAAGTTTTGCGCGGCGGTGTCTTTACCGGCCTTTGCAGTCTACGGCGACGCTTTGGCCGGTGCGCAGGAAGTAGAGAACGCCTTCGCGGACCGGCTTTTTCAGCAGCCGTTCCAGGGCGGCGGCGTAGGCGCGGATCTGCGGGGCATACTCCGCGGCGCGCTCGGCGAGCGTTTCTTCGGTCACGAAGTCGGTCTTGTAGTCCACGACCGTGAGCGAGTCGCCCTCGCGGATGCAGCAGTCGGCCACGCCCTGCAGGAGCACTTCCTCTCCGGCCGGAACAGCGAACACGCGCTCGGCGGGCGTGAGCATGGAGAAGCGAAGCTCGCGCCACACTTCGTCGGCGTGCAGGATCCGCTGCCCGATGGGCGATGCGAAGAGAGTGCAGATGCGCTCCGGCTCGACCGAGGCGGCCTGCGCGGGCGTGATGTGGCCGGCGGCGAGCAGGCGGTCGATCTCGCTTTGCACGCTCTCCGGCGTTTCCACGCGCGAGTAATCGATGAACTGCAGCACCGTGTGGACGGCGACGCCTTTGGCGGTGCCGGTGAGCGGCGCGTCCTTTTTGCCGAAGCTCGGCATGCGGAAGCTGCGGCGGTGCTTCGGTGCGGGGGCGATGTTCTCGGCATCGGGATCGGCGTCCGTTCCCTCGAGAGCGCTCGCCGTGATCTTGGACGGCAGTTCCTCCGCCCATGCATACGGATAGTTCCAGTCGAGCACGGCGGTAAACTCCGCGCACTCGGCCGCATCGGGAGCCGGCTCCTCGGGCGGGGCGATCTTCTCCGGCTCGTCCTTGCCGAGATAGACGACATGATACGGCAGCGGGTTTTGCTCTCCCATGTTCTCGCTCAGGAGCGCCGCGCGGGCGAGCCATTTGGAGTACGATGTGTCCTTGCGGAGGAGCTCCGGTGAGATGGGAGAAGTGAGCCCTTCGCGGAGCTTTGCGAGCGTTCCGTTTACATCCGCCCAGGTCGCCGTGATGATGAGGCGGTCTTTCGGGCGCGTCATGGCGACATACAGCACGCGCATTTCCTCGGAGAGCGCCTCTTCTTTTTTCTTCTCGGACAGCGCGCGCCACGCTATCGTCGGGTAGGTGATGCCGCGATTCGTGTCGATGACCTTGCCGCCGACGCCGAGCTTCGGATGGATGAGCACCGGTTCCTTGCTGTCTCTCAGATTAAATTGCTTGCCCGCGGAGGCGATGAACACGATGGGGTACTCCAGGCCCTTGGAGCGGTGGATCGTGACGATCTGCACGGCATCGCGGCTCTCGAGCGAGCCGGTGCGCGGCTCTTCGCCGCTTTCGGCCAGCTGCTTCATCCACTGCACGAAGCGGAAGAGACCGCGGTAGCCCTCCTGCTCAAACTGGCGGGCAAAGTCCGCGAGGATGTGCACATTTTCGCGGCGGGCATCGCCGTTGGGCATGGCGGCGAGCAGCGCGTAGAGATCCGTTTTGTCGCACACGCGCTCCAGCAGCGCCTCGACCGAAATATCCTGCGCGACCGCACGCAGCTCCGAGAGCTGTGCGAGAAACTCCGCGCAGTGCGTGTCCTCCTCGGCGCGGAGGCAGAGGGCGGTATAGAAATCCGATTTCTTATCGGCGGCGCGGATGGCGGAGAGCTCGTCCGCCGTAAAGCCGAAGAGCGGCGAGCGGAGGGCCGCGATGAGCGCCACATCCTGCCGGGGGTTGTCGATCACGGCGAGCATGGAGAGGAGCGCCGTGATCTCCGTGGAGCGGTAAAAGCCGCCGCCCTGCTGCGATACGGACGGGATCCCCAGCTCGGCCAGCGCGTCGGTGTAGCGCGGCGCGATATTCACATTGGAGCGGAGCAGTATGGCGAAGTCACCGTAGGTGCAATCACGCACGGTATTGTCGTCCGTGGTGACTTTCTCGTGGGAATCCACCATCTGGCGGATGCGCGATGCCACATAGCGGGCCTCCATGCGCACCTTGTCGGGGCGCTGGCTGATGTCTCCGCCGTCCGTGTCTTCCGCGTCCGCGTCCGGGTCTTCGTCCTCCTTGATCGGAGGCTGCAGGAGCACGAGCTCCGCCTTTGCGCCCGCGCCTTCGGGGAACGGGCGGCCGGAGCGCAGCTCGGCGGCATCGTCATACTCGATCTCGCCGAGCCGGTGCGACATGATGCTGCGGAACACATGGTTGGCCGCATCGAGCACCTCGGGGCGCGAGCGGAAGTTATCCTGCAGGAGGATGCGTCCCGGCTCACCCTCGGGCGTAACGGGCGTTATATTGTTCCAGGATTCGTACTTCTGCAGGAAGATGGTGGGGTCGGCGAGGCGGAAGCGGTAAATGGACTGCTTCACATCGCCCACCATGAAGAGCTTTTTCCCGCCGTCGGACAGCAGCGCGAAGAGCGCGTCCTGACAGGCATTCACATCCTGATATTCGTCTACGAGCACCTCGGCATACCGCGCGGAGAGCGAGGCGGCGAGGCCGTTTTCCTTGTCCTTCAAAAGGCGGAGCACCATGTGCTCCTGGTCGGAGAAGTCGCACAGTCCCTGCCGGCGCTTTTCGGCGGCATAGGCGCGGTCGAGCTCCATGGTGAGGGAGAGCAGCGCGTCCATGGCCGGGCGCGTGGATGCGATCTCCGCGAGCAGGGTTTCCGAGCTGTCGGCAAAGCGGCTCTTCCAAACCTCGCACATCTTCTTGCACGGATCGCGTACGGCGAGAATGCGCTCTTTCGCCGCCACGTCATCTCCCCGGTATACCGAGCGCGGGAACTTGATGGCAGATGCCGCCCGGGCTGCATCCCAGCCGGCAGCGGCAGCATCTTTGAGTGCATGAAGCTGATCCGAACCATCGCAAAGGCTATTATAGTAGGCTTTTTTCAGTTTTTCGTCTTCGGAGACGGCAAGCTCGGCGATCACATCATCGATGCGTCCGGCCCAGTATTCGGCTTCCATCGCCGTGCGGTCGAGGAGATATTTGCCCCACTCGTTTTGCCCCGCATCCTCTCCGACCGGAACGGCCAGCGCTTTGCGCTGCTCGGAAAGCCACGCTTCCGGGTCGGGGTGGCTCTGCACGGCATCGTGCACGCGCACGACGAGCTCGGCGAGCTTGTCGTCGTTTCGTCCGGCGCCGAAGGAATCCACGAGAGCCTTCGCCCCCGGGTCATCGTCCAGACGGTCATAGAGCCCATCCAGCACATGGTCGAGCACGGTTTTCCGCAGCTCTTCGGCGCGCTGCGCGTCCATCACGCGGAAGTCCGGCGAAATGCCGGCGAGATGCGTGTTCTCGCGCAGGATGCGGCCGCACAGGCTGTCGATGGTGCCGATGCTCGCACGGCAGGCGAGCTCCGTCTGGCGGCGCAGACGGCGGTTTGCCGGGTCGCGCGCGATGCGCTCGTTCAGAGCCGACAATATGCGGCTGCGGAGCTCTCCGGCGGCGGCGCGGGTGTAGGTGATGACGACGAAATCGTCGATGTTCGCTCCCCGGTCCACATAGCGCATCAGGCGCTCCACGAGGACCTTCGTTTTGCCGGAACCCGCAGCGGCGGCTACGAGCCGTCCGCCCCCGCGGCTCTCGGCGGCCAGTTCCTGATGTTCTGTCAGCGGCATGTCGGATCCTCCTCTCCCTGCGCGGATGCTTCGTCTTTTTTCGGTGTGATCTTTTCCCAGAATTCGGGCGCTTTGAGATTTGTCTTAAAACGCCACCGCTCCGTATTCTCGTTGAACCGGCAGGCGTCGTAATAATCGCAGGTGCGGCAGGTGTTGTCCCGCTCGGAGATGTACCACGGGTCGGCGCAGATGCTGCCGCCGCGAAGCTCCGCCGCCATGCGTCCGAGGAGCTCCTCGATATAGCGGGAGAGGGAGCCGAGATTCTCGGCCGTTGCGAGCGACTTATCGGTGTCCCATTTGCCGCGGTTCACGCTGATGGGGAGGTACTGCGCTCCCGGCTCGTGCTCCATGGCGTACAGAACATTCTCATCGTTCAGAAGGAGCCCGCTGCGGCGAAGCTCTTTGGTCTTTTCCGCCAGGATCTTCTCGTCCGAAATGTTCTCACTTTTGGACAGCATGACATCGCGCGCCGGAACATACAGCACGCCGGAGGGGACGATCTCCTTGCCGTAGCGATCCGCGCCGTTTTTCTCGAGCGTGAAAAGATAGAGGAGCATCTGCAGTCCCATGCCGTACCACACATCGGTGAGCGAAAATTCCTTATGGCCGGACTTGTAGTCCACGATGCGGATAAAGAGCTTGCCGTCGTGCTCCCAGCCGTCCACGCGGTCGACCGCGCCGTTGAGAACGAGCTTGGTATCGCCGCTGCCGATGGATACGGGCGGCATGTCCTTGTTATCGGAGAAGTTCAGCTCGAAGTCGAGCGGCTTGAAGTCCGAATTGCGAAGCTCGCGCGCCGTATCGAGCACCACGCGCCGCGCCGTTTCGGTGAGGCGGCGGAAGAGGTAGATGAACCGCGAGTTTTTTTCGCGGAAATCTTCGAGATCCTTGCGGACATATTCGCGCACATACTTATCCGTGAGCGCGGAGATCGTATCGTCGTCCACGGCGGCAAAGCCGCCCTTTTGCGACACCTCGCGCGCCACATTTTCCAGCAGGAAGTGCAAAAATGTGCCGAGCTCCGGCGGGTCGAACTTCGCGCTCTCGCGCGGCTTTGCCTGCAGGCCGTAGCGCAGGAAATACTGGAAGCGGCAGGAGGCGAAGTTATCGATGCGCGAGGCCGTGAGGTGGAGCTCCCGACCATAGAGTGCGCGCACGCTCTCGCGCGAGAGGCTGCCGCGCTCTTCCTCCGCCGCCTTCTCGATGGCGGCGATCTTCTCGCCCTTGCCGTGAGCGGCGAAGTACGCCTTGGCGGCGGCGTTGCCGGAGCAGGCCAGCTCCATGGCACCCGAGAGCGACTGCGCACGCGCCGCGGCGGCGTCGCCCTGCCGCTCCGCAATGCCGAAGAGGCGCGCGATGCGGTCGGTGACGAACGAGGCTCTCGTTTCGCTGCCGTCCGGGTCAAAGGCGCTGCGGCTCACGGTGAGCGTGTCGCTCGGCAGTGTGAGGACGCTGTATATGAGGTTGAACTCCCGGTCAAGGTCGTCGTCCTTGCCGGAGAGGTCGATATCGAGGGTGCGCAGCTCCTCGCGTTCGGTGTCGGTGAATACGCCGCTGCCGTCGCCCACGCGGGGGATGCGGTCGTCCGAGGCGCCGAGCACGAAAAGATGGCGGATGCTGCGGCGGCGCATGCGGTCAAAGTCGCCCGCCGTCACGCGGTCGAGCGCCACGGGGATGGTGCCGACATCGTACTGCGAGAGCATGCGGCGGAAGAGCCGCCCAAAGTCCTCCTGCGAGAGCGGCATGCTGCCGAGGATCGCTTCACACTGCTCGAGGGCGGAGACGATGATCTCCCAGAGCTGGCGGTATTCCGCCGCCGTCTGCAGCTCGCCCGCTTCCTCCAGCGCGGCGGCGCGCTCTTCGAGCCGTTCGGGGAGCTTCAGCTCCTCCCAGAAGGCCGCGAGGGCTTCGCACTGGCCGCGCGCATCGGTCGCCTCGGCGCCGCGCTCCGCAAAGTGCCGGAGCGGTGCCGCCACGCGGCACCGGAGCTCGTTCAGCCGGACAAGAAGCGCTTCGGACGCCTCGGTCACTTTTCCGCCGAAGCCGTCCGGATGCTGCCGCCACGGCTCGGGGCGCGTCCATGCCGTGCCGCGGAGCGACCAGAGCAGGACATAGTTTTCGAGGATATCGCACTCTTCGCGCGTGATGCCGGTGAGGCCGGTCTTGAGATAGCCGAACATGCTCTCGTAGCTCCAGCCGTCGGCGAGAATGTCGAAGGCGGATGCGATGAGGGCGGGGAGCGGACGGGAGAAAATGTCCGTGCGCGTTGTGGCGTAGAGCGGAACGCCGGCGCGGCGGCAGGACTCCTCCAGCACGGAACGGTAGTCATCAAAGCCGCGCACCGCCACCGCGATATCGCGCCAGCGGCAGCCCTCCTCGCGCACGAGGCGGCGCATTTCCGCCGCGGCAATGTCGCACTC
>CAZKGZ010000085.1:0-6195 GCA_964552365.1 uncultured Oscillospiraceae bacterium
CTTCGGGAATACCGGCGCTGCCCGATAAAAAAAGCGCCGCTCTTTCGGGCGGCGCAAAAAGGGTAAATGCGGGAGATTATTTATTATAGTAGAGGATGCCGAGGCAGCCGGGGCCGCAGTGGCCGGAGATGGTGCTGCCGGCGAGGGTGTGGTGGATCTCCTCGAACTTGCCGTACTCGCGCAGAAGCTGCTCGACGGAGCGGACGATCTCCTCGTCCACGCCCGAGTCGGTGATGAAGATGCGGCGGTAGTCCACGTCATCGTGATCCTTGATGCGGTCGGTCACATAGTTCTCGATCGCCTTCGTGAGCGAGCCGCGGTACTTTTTCGCCACGCTCATCGCGCCGTCGTGCACCTCGATGCAGGGCTTGAGCTTCAGGAGATTCGCGCCGAGCGCGGCGACTGTGGAGCATCGGCCGCCTTTGCGCAGAAATTCGAGCGTATCGAGCACGAAGCTCACGTTCAGCTTTTCCTTGCGCTGGTCGAGGACGGTCTTGATCTCCTCGCCGGTGCGGCCCTCACCGGCCATGATGGCGGCGTCGATGACGAGATGCCCGATGCCGGTGGAGAGATTGCGCGAGTCCACAACGAACACGCGTCCCGGAAATTCCGCGGCGGCGTCGCAGGCGTTCTGGAAGCACGCGGACATGTCCGCGGAAATGGTGAAATGGACGATCTGGTCGTGCTCGCGCAGCTCCTGCCGGAAAAAGTCGGTATAGTCGGCGATGGACACCGCCGCCGTGCCGCACAGCTTTCCCGTGCGCGCCGTGTAGGCGAAAATGTCCTCGCGCGTGCATTCGATGCCGTCGCGCAGCGCCTTATCATCCATCAGGATATAGAGCGGCGTGATCTTTATGTCGTAACGATCTATGAGCTCCTGCGTCAGATCGCAGGTACTGTCGGCGGAAATTCGGATCTTCATAAGGACTCCTTTCAAGAGTTCACATTGGGTTAACACATGTTAAGATTATATCAAAGGAGTACGGGCTTGTCTATGAACAATCACGGGGTCGTTGTCATCACGGGACCGACGGCGTCGGGGAAGACGGCGCTCGGCGTTTCGCTCGCACTCGCGCTCGGGAGCGAGGTCGTGAGCGCAGACTCCATGCAGATCTACCGCGGCATGGACATCGGCTCCGCCAAAGCCACGCGCGAGGAAATGCGCGGCGTGCCGCACCATATGATCGACATCGCCGACCCCGGCGAGGACTATTCCGTCAGCCGCTGGGTGGACGGTGCGGCCGCGGTGTGCGATGCGCTGCTCGCGGCGGGCAAAACGCCGGTCATCGTCGGCGGTACGGGGCTTTATATCGAGTCGCTCCTCTCGGGGCGCGATTTTTCCGCGTCTCCGGGAAATTCCCTCTTGCGCGAGGAGCTCAATGCGCGCTATGATGCACTCGGCGGCGAGGCGTTCCGCGAGGAGCTTCGCGCCGTGGATCCCGAGCGGGCGGAAAAGCTCGCGCCGGGCGACAAAAAGCGCCTCGTGCGGGCGATGGAGGTCTACCGCCTCACGGGCGAGACCATCACCGCGCACGATGCACGCACGCGCGCCCTGCCGCCGCGCTATCCCTCGCTGCGCTTCGCGCTTACCTGGAACGAGCGCGAGACGCTCTACGAGCGCATCCGCCGCCGCGTGGATCTCATGGCGGAGGCGGGACTTTTCGAAGAGGTCGAGCGGCTGCTGGCCGCGGGGCTCTCGGACGGGAGCACCGCGATGCAGGCCATCGGCTACAAGGAGATCGCCGCCGCGCTGCGCGGCGAGTGCACGCGGGAGGAAGCTCTCGAGCGGGTGAAGCGCGAGTCCTGCCGCTACGCCAAGCGCCAGCTCACATGGCTTCGGCGCGATAAAGACATCATCTGGCTGCCGCGCGAGGAATACCCGACGGACGCATCGCTTCTCGAAGCGGTGCTCGGGCACATCGCATCCGACGGCCCGGAAGGAAAGGATCGGTCATGAGCATTACGGAAAATGTACGCATAGCGCGTGCGAACATCGCCGCCGCCGCCGAGAGCGTCGGCCGTTCCCCTTCGGAAGTGCGTCTGCTCGCCGCGACGAAAATGAACGACGCCGAGCGGGTACAAGAAGCCGTCCGCGCGGGCGTGGATATCTGCGCGGAAAACCGCGTGCAGGAATTTTTAGCGAAAAATGCGGTGAACGCCTACGCCCCCTGCGCCGTCCATTTTATCGGACACCTGCAGAAGAACAAGGTGAAGTATCTCGTCGGTGCGGTGCAGCTCATCCACTCGGTCGACTCCGGGGAGCTCATGGATGCCATCTCGCACCGCGCCCTCTCGCTCGGCATCGTGCAGGACATCCTGCTCGAGGTGAACATCGCCGGGGAAGCGTCCAAAAGCGGCGTTTCACCCGGGGATCTGGGCGCTCTGCTCGCTCATGCGGCGCTCTGTCCGGGGCTTCACGTGCGGGGACTTATGACAATTCCCCCCATTGCGGCTCCCGGGGAAGGAAATCGTTGCTATTTCCGACAAATGTATGAGCTTTTTGTTGACATCCGAAGCAAAACATACGATAATATAGAAATGACTGAACTGTCGATGGGCATGAGCAGCGACTATGAAGACGCTGTGCGCTGCGGCGCGACCATCGTGCGGCTGGGAACGGCCCTGTTCGGTCCTCGGAACTATACGATTCAGGAGGCACCCCCGAATGGGACTATTGGATGAGCTGAAGAAACTGACAAAACCGTACGATGACGGGGAGTATCTCGAGGAAGACCTCGCAGAACCCGTCCGTGCACCCGGCCGCCCGGTCGAGAACCGCTCGTACGCTTCTTATGCGGAAGCGCCGCGCAGTGCCGAACCCGCGCAGCCGACCCGCCGCCCCTATGCATTCTCGAATCTCCGCGGCAATGCCCGGCAGCAACAGCAGCCGGCCGAAGACCCCTACGCGCAGAACTACGGCTACGCGCAGCAGCAGAGCTACGCCGCCGATCCCTACGCGCAGAACTACGGCTATACACAGCCGCAGCAGGGCTACGCCGCCGACCCCTACCGTCAGGCATACGCTCAGCCGCAGCAGCCCCGGCAGGAAGCCCCCGCGCAGCCGAAGCTTCTGCTCGTCAGCCCCGACAAGTTCGAGCAGGCCGCAGACATTGCCGACCGCATCGCCGAGCGCAACGCCATCGTGCTCAATCTCGAAAACACTGCCGAAGCCACGACCCGCCGCCTGCTCGACTTTCTCTCGGGCGTTGCCTATGCCCTCGGCGGCAAGGTGAAAAAAGTCTCCGGCCGTACATACATCATCACGCCCTCCGGCATGGACTTCATGGGCGACAGCATCGGCATGGGACAGCAATAACACCGGAAATTCTCAGTCGAAAATTTATAAACGGAGGTATCCTCTATGAAACAGTGCCCGAACTGCGGCAGCCAGTTTGCCGATGAGGCAAGATTCTGCCCCGTGTGCGGAACGCCCGTCGAGGGCGCGGCAGCGCCGAACGCCGGCGCCGGCTATACCGCACAGCCCAATTCCGACCCCAACTTCACCGCACAGAACGGTGCAAACAACGGCGGCTACTCCGCCCCGAACCCCAATTATCAGCCCTCGTACGCGCCCCCGGCGCCCGTGTACGATCCCTATGACCACACCGGCGAATTCAACGCCAAGGACATTTCCGACAACAAGGTCGTTGCCATGAGCGTCTATCTGCTCGGCCTGGCCGGCATCATCATTGCCCTGATCGCCTCGCACGACTCGCCCTATGTGGCGTTCCATGTGCGTCAGGGTCTGAAGTTCGAGATCGTGGAAGTGCTCATCGCCGTCATCACGGGCGTGCTGTGCTGGACGGTCATCGTCCCCATCGCCGCCGCCGTGGCTCTCGTCATTCTCTTCGTCCTTCGCGTCATCGCGTTCTTCTCCATCTGCAAGGGACAGGCGAAAGAGCCCGCCATCATCCGCTCTCTCGGCTTCCTTCGCTGACATTCGACATCCCGCGCCGCACGGCGCATCCATATATAAATACAGAAGTTTCCATCCGGAAAGGAGTTAAAGATCATGATCACCGAGCAGGACATCCGCGAAAAATGTTTTGAAAAGGCCCGCGTCGGCGGCTACAACATGGACGAGGTCGATATGTTCCTCGACGAGCTCGCCGACTCCGCCGCGGCATCTCAGAAAGAGATCGCCACGCTCAACGCCAAAATGAAGTACCTCGCCGACAAGATCCGCGAGTACCAGAGCACCGAAGAGGCCATGAACCAGGCCCTCATCTCCGCGCAGAAGCTCGCCAAGTCCATTCAGGACGATGCGCAGGCCAAGGCGGACGCACTCGTCGCCTCCGCGCAGAAGGAAGCCGACGACATCGTCGCCTCCGCAAAGGCCGAGTCCGACCGCATCTGCGGCGGCATCGAGCAGACCCGCAAGGCCGAGGAGCTGCGCTACCAGAAGGCGCAGTCCGCCGCCGCCGAGTACATCCAGAAAGTCCGCATGCTGCTCGACCGCGAGCAGAGCTTCCTCTCCACCCTCGCCGAGGCCGACCTCACCGGCGCCATCGTAACGCCCGCCCCGGCCGAGAAGAAGGCCATCGCCGCCCCGGCGGAAGAGCCCGAGGAGGAAGTCGAAGAAGAGCCCGAAGAAGAGATCCCCGCCGAGGAAGCCCCCGCCGAGGAGCCGGAAGACGACGGACAGATCGACTACTTCAAGGCCTTCGAGGACGCCGTCTATCAGAACGACAAGACCGCCGACTCCGATGCGCCGGAGATCAAGTTCTGAGCTGCCCAAGGTATATGAGTAAATAAACCCGACAGGGCGGGGCTTTTTCGGCCCCGCTTTGTCGGTGAATGGAGAGAATTGCAAAGCTATGGATTACAACGCCACCGTTAATCTGCCGAAGACCGCATTCCCCATGCGCGCGGGACTGCCTGCGCGTGAGCCCGGCATGCTCAAAGCATGGGAAGACATGGATCTCTACCACGAAACACTTCGCCGCAACGAAGGAAAGCCGCTTTTCGTGCTGCACGACGGCCCTCCGTTCTCGAACGGCAATCTGCACATGGGCCACGCGCTCAATAAGTGCCTGAAGGACTTCATCTGCCGCTACAAATCCATGACCGGCTACAAGGTCCCCTACACCCCCGGCTGGGACAACCACGGCATGCCGATCGAGTCCGCCATCATCAAGGAGCAGCGCCTCAACCGCAAGGCCATGAGCGTGAGCGAGTTCCGCTCCGCCTGCCACCGCTACGCCGACAAGTATGTCGGCATCCAGCGCGAGGGCTTCAAGCGCCTCGGCGTGCTCGGCGACTGGGATCATCCGTATCTCACCATGGATCCGAAGTTCGAGGCCGAGGAAGTCAAGGTCTTCGGAAAAATGTATGAAAAGGGCTACATCTACAAGGGTCTCAAGCCCGTGTACTGGTGCCCGAGCGACGAGACCGCTCTCGCCGAAGCGGAGATCGAATATCAGGACGACCCGTGCACCACGGTGTACGTGAAGTTCCCGATGCACGACGATCTCGGAAAGCTCTCCCACATCGACCACAGCAAGCTCTACTTCGTCATCTGGACAACGACCATCTGGACGCTGCCCGGCAACCTCGGCATTTCGCTGCACCCGCGCGAGAGCTATGCGCTCGTGAAGGCCGACAACGGCGAGATCTACATCATGGCCGAGGCCCTCGTCGAGCGCGTGATGCGCGTCGGCGGCGTGGAGAAGTACGAGATCCTCGAAACGCACCCCGGCTCCTTCTTTGAGAATATGCTCGCCGACCACCCGTTCCTCCCGAAGACCTCGCGCATCCTCAATGCCGAGTATGTCACGATGGACTCCGGCACGGGCTGCGTCCACACGGCCCCCGGCTTCGGCGCGGACGACTACCAGACCTGCCGCCGCTACGGCATGGAGATGGTCGTGCCCGTGGACGATCAGGGACGCCACACCGACTATGCCGGAAAGTACGCCGGCATGAAGACCGAGGAATCCAACCCCGTCATCCTCGCCGACATGCGCGAGAGCGGCGTCCTCTTCGCGAGCGAAGAGATCGTCCACAGCTACCCGCACTGCTGGCGCTGCCATAAGCCCATCATCTTCCGCGCCACCCCGCAGTGGTTCTGCTCCGTCGACACCTTCAAGGACGAGGCGTGCGAAGCGGCGGACGCCGTCACATGGCATCCCGGCTGGGGCCATGACCGCATGCTCTCCATGATCCGCGAGCGCGCCGACTGGTGCATCTCCCGTC
>CAZKGZ010000086.1:0-4963 GCA_964552365.1 uncultured Oscillospiraceae bacterium
CGGTAATCGCGCGTGAATGCTGCGGCGTCGGGGCAGGTGCGGTAGCCGTAGACCTTCTCGCCCTCCGCCCGGCGGTGACCGTCCACGGCGCAGGTGTAGCCGCCGAACTCCGTGAGCGCGAGCGCGCGGCCGTCGTTCTTGAGATGCACCGGGCGGAAATAGATGTGGCGGCTCTTCATTTCGGGGTCGCCCTGATCGTGCCAGCCGCTCGCCGCGTCAATAAAGCGCGTGGAGTCGAGCGCGCGAAGCTGCGCGGTGATGTCCTTCGTTTCAAACTGCCCCCACGCCTCGTTGAAGATCGTCCAGAGCGTGATGCAAGGGCAGTTATAGAGATGCTCCACGGTCTCCGCCATCTCGCGGCGGAAGCGGATGCGCGAGAGTACGCTCTCTCGGCCGGAGAAGTGCAGCAGCGTATCCGAGAGATGCACGATGCCGACCGTCGGGAGCCACGACACATACGGCAGATGGTACGGCTGCCCGCCGGAGACCATGTCCTGCCACACGAGCATACCGAGCCGGTCGCAATGGTAATACCAGCGAAGCGGCTCGATTTTTATGTGCTTGCGCAGCATGTTGAAGCCGCAGCGCTTCGCCGTTTCAATGTCGTTCACCATCGCCTCATCCGAGGGCGGCGTCAGCAGCCCGTCCGGATAGTAGCCCTGATCGAGCAGCCCGTTGTGGAAAATGGGCTCGTTGTTGAGCGCAAACACGCGGTGCCCCTCGTGCTGCACATACGAAAACTTGCGCATGGCAAAATAGCTCTGCACACAGTCGTCGCCGCAGCGGATGTCGAGCGTGTAGAGATACGGATCGTCCGGCGACCACGAGCGGAAGTTCGGCAGCGGAATGACGCACACGCCGCCCTTCGCCCAGGAACCGGCCACGAATTTTCCTTCGCTGTCGAGCACATCGCACGTGGCACTCGGCGCTTCGCCCTCGGTCTCCAGCTCGATGCGCACGCGCGCATCGTCGTATTCGGGCGTGATGCGAAGCGATTTTATGTAAACCTCCGGGACACTTTCCAGCCACACGGTCTGCCATATGCCGCTCTGCGCGGTGTACCACATGCCGCCGCGCTTGTAGCGTTGCTTGCCGTAGGCAAAGGTCGGGTCGTCGGCGTTGTCGCGCACGGTGACAAGAAGCTCGTTCTCGCCCGCGCGCAGCTGCGCGGTGATGTCGGCGGAAAACGGCCAGTAGCCGCCCGCGTGCTTCACGACCCGCACGCCGTTCACGAACACCTCCGCCGTCTGATCCACGGCGTCAAAGTGCAGCAGCACCCGCCCGCAATTGAACCCATCGGGGAGCGTGAATGTGCGGAAATAGTGCAGATATTCGTCCTTGGAAGGCCCGCGCTCCGCGCCGGAGAGCGGCGCCTCGGGGGAGAAGGGAACGACAATGTCGCCGTCCCACGTCTCGGGCGCAGCGGAGGACTTGGTAACGGCGTATTTCCAGATGCCGTTGAGATTTAAGAAGCTGTCCCGCCGCAGCTGCGGGCGGGGATATTCCGGCAGGGGATGCTCTCGGTCGAGCGATTTGCCCCATTTAGTTAACATAACACTCATTCGGAGATCTCCTTCAGTTTCTCCTCGCGGAGACGCTTTGCATCGCGCCGCACAAGGCAGGCGGGGATGAGAATGAACACGGCGGAAATCGCCGCGCCGAGGAACAGCTCATAGGGGTAGAGATAGCTGCCCGCGTAGCTCGGGTATTTGGCGAGGATCTCGGCCGTCGGCTCCATCGCGGCGGCGTTGATAATGATGGGGTCGAGGATGCTCGCAAGCACCATCGGGAGAACAATGTAGATGACCATCTTCACGCTCTGCACCGCACCGGCGCGCCCCTCGGGCGTATAATCGCGCGCAGAAGCCGTAAAGAGCCCGGCCATCGTGAGGTTGCCCGCCATAATGAGCGTGCCGCCGACAATGAGCAGCGGCATCGCGTGGCCGCAGAACTTGATGAGATAGGCGATGATGCCGCCGAGCACCTGAATGAGCGCGACGGGATAATAGAATTTTTCCTTGCCGAAGCGGTCCATGACCTTGCCCGCAATGACACTCAGCACCGCAGCGCTCAGCACGACGATGGCGATGGGGACAATGTAGTTTTCGATGCCGAGCGTGACCTCTACGAGAGAGATCATGTACGGCTGCCACATCTGCATGGAAAGCCCGGAGAACATCATGCCGAAAAAGCAGATGTAGATCATTTTGTTCTCGCGGATGGTCTCCTTCCGGAACGCATACAGCACCTCGCGCAGATAGCTGCCGCCCTGCGTCGGACGGAGCGAGGCGCTGTCGCGGAAGAGCCACAGCCCGAGAACGCCCGCCGCCGAGGTGATGCCGCCGAGCAGCAGATAAAATCCCGTCCAGTTGCCGTTCACGGTCATGGAATCGAAGCCGGCGAAAATGACGATGAGCGCGAGAATGGGCATGATGCTCAGCACGATGTCCACCGTGCCGCGGTTCGTAACATCCGTCACATCCGTGACCCACGCGGAGAACGCCGCATCGTTGGCGGCGGAGCCGATGGCGGACATGATGCAGTCCATTACCACGAAGAGCGTTACCGCAAGCCCCACCGGCAGCGCGACCTGCCCGTTGCCGAAGAGCGCGAACGAAGCCGTCACCGCGCCCCAGAGAATGTATCCCCAGCAGACGAACGCGCGCCGACGCCCCACTTTATCCGACCATGCGGCGGCAAAGAAGGTGGCGAGCGCCGCGGCGATCGCGCTGGCGGAGACTGTTGCGGATGTGGCCCATCCGGCGGCGGTGATATTTTTCTGAATGTACGTGGAGAAGTAGACATTTTCCACCATCCACGCGATCTGCCCGATGAAGCCGAACAGGAGAAGGCACGTCCAGACGCGCCCGCCGAGCTTCGTGCTTTTGCGGATCTCCGATGCGTTATGCTCCATGTTTGCGCTCCTTTCCGATGACGAACCACAGGAAAACGACCGACGCCGCGAACGTGAACAGGGCGATGAACTGCGAGGTGGAGAGCACCCCGACCGCCCCGCGCGGGTCGTCGCGGAGAAATTCAATGAGAAAGCGTCCGACGCTGTAGAGGAGAAGATATACGCCTGCGAGCAGCCCCTGCGCGTGCTTCTTCCGGTCGAGGAGCAGCAGAAGTGCCGCGAGGAGAAAGTCGCCGAGCGCGGAGAAAAGCTGCGTCGGCCAGAGCGGGATGCCGCTCGGCGCAGAGCTCACGGCGGGGAAGACCACGCCGAAAATGCTGTCCGTCGCCTTGCCGTAGCAGCACCCGGCGAGGAAGCACCCGATGCGCCCGAAGCCCTGTGCGAGAACCGCACCGGGCATAAAACCGTCCGCCCAGCGGAGAAACGGCAGGTCGTGCCGGCGGCAGTAGAGATACGCTGCGCCGATCGAGCAGATCATGCCGCCGTACACCACAAAGCCCTCCGAACCGAGTGTTCCAATCGGGTCGGCGGCGAAGGTTTTCCAATGTGCGAAAATGTAGAGAAGCTTCGCCCCCGCAAAGCCCGAGACGAGCACGAGGAGAATGACCGTATTGACGCGCGAGGAGTCAAATCCCATACGGTCGCCGCGGTGCCATATGACAAAGAGCGCCGCCGCAATGCCGATGCCGATCATCAGCCCGTAGCCGTGTACGGAGAGCGGGCCGATCGTGAGAATGGTAGGACACATGTCTCAGCCCTCGCTCGGCAGCACATACGCGCCGCACGGGCGGATGCGCAGCTCAAAGGTAGCCTCCTCGCCGTAAAACGCGTCCATGCGAGCGCGGAACGCTTCATAGTCGGTCTCGGGCACCAGACACTGGATGCACCCGGCAAACCCGCCGCCATGGATGCGCCAAGCGCCCTTTCCGGCGAGCAGCGCCTCGGCGCGGTCGAGCGCTTCGGCCACCTCCGTGCGCTCGGGATGCGCCGTGGGCACGATGTTCCGCAGGAGATAGCGCGAGGAGTGCCCGGAGGCATTCATATTTTCCATGTAGGCGGCCATATCGCCGCTGCGGAGCGCCTCGGCCATGCGGTCCACGCGCTCATCCTCCGCAAAGAAATGCTCCGCGCGGTCGGCGGCGACGGGGGAGAGGGAGGCGGCAATTTCGCCGCGCTTTGCCGCAAATTCCCCGGGGCGCACGAAGCGCAGCACGCTCTGCCCGAATGCGTTGGCGACAGCCGTCATGTCCTTCGGAATGGCAGCGTAATCGGCGGTCAGATCGTCGTGGCGCGTGTTCGTGTTCACCGCGCACAGCACAAAGCCGTTTTTGCGGAAGTCAAACGCGATGCGCTCCACGGCAGGGTTTTGCGCATCGATGAAGTCGATTTTCGCAATGCCGCCGCACGCGCTCGCCGTCTGGTCGAGCAGTCCGCTCGGCTTGCCAAAGTAGTCGCGCTCGGCGCCCTGTCCGATTTTGGCGAGCGTAACGGCATCCTGAAGACCGCCGTTGCAGAGCGCGGAAAAAATCGCGCCGATAAGGATCTCAAACGCCGCGGACGAGGAGAGCCCGCCGCCCGCCGGGACCTGCGAATGCACGCACGCGCGGAACCCGCCTACGCGCAGCCCCTGCCGGACGAACCCGGCGGCCACGCCGCGCAGGAGCGCAGCGGTCGTGCCGGTCTCCTCGGGATGCACCTCGAGCGAATCGAGCGTAATGCGCACGAGCCCGAAGCCGTCCGAGAGAAGCTCAATAACGCCGCCTTCCGCGCTCGCAGCCGCGGCGGCAATGTCGAGCGTCACCGCCCCGCACAGTACTTTGCCGAGCTGATGGTCGGTGTGGTTTCCCGCAAGCTCCGTGCGCCCGGGAGCGCTCAAAAGGATCGCGCCGTCCGAATCGCCGAATGTCTTTTCAAACTCCTCGCAAAGCGCGATATAGCGCTCTCGCGATGCGTCCGCCTCGCCGTAAAGATACGAGAGCGATGCATCCAGAGCGCCGCTCTGCAGCTTTGCCTTTTGCTCCGATATGTGCATAAGGGATCACCTCAAAT
>CAZKGZ010000086.1:5063-6191 GCA_964552365.1 uncultured Oscillospiraceae bacterium
TGAGAGGAGCGAATGATCATGTCCGAAGAAAAAAAGAACGCGCCGGAGCTTTCCCGCCGCGACAATGTGCTGATGGTCCTCAAGTATCTCATGTGCACCGCAGGCGCCGGCATCATCCAGTTCGTGAGCTTTACGCTGCTCAATACGGTGCTGCACTTTGACCGCCTGCCGCTCTTTTTGAAGCTCTTTCCGAGCGCGGCCGTGACGGAACTCAAGTACGGACCTTCGTATTTTGTCGCCCTCGTGCTCTCGGTCATCTTCAACTTCACCGCCAACCGCAAATACACCTTCCGCAGCGCGAACAACATCCCCGTCGCCATGGCCAAAGTGCTCGGCTACTACATCGTCTTCACGCCGCTCTCCATCTGGTGGGGCGAGGCGCTCGCGCAGCGCGGCTGGAACGAATTCGCCATTCTCATCCCGACGATGCTCATCAACGGCGTCACCGAGTTCCTCTTCAACCGCTTCGTCGTCTTCCGCGACTCCATCAACACCGCCGTGAAAGACAAAGATCCGGAGAAGGAATAAAACACAGCTTTTTGAAAAACAAAGCGCCGAAGCGGAATTTCCGCCTCGGCGTTTCGGGTTCGATTTTCTTTTACTTTACGGCTGCGACAGCTTCCGCAACAGCGTCGGCTCCGATGCCGGCCGTCGCGACAATGGCGTAGGCGTAATCGCCGCTCGTCCAGATGGCGCAGAACACGTTCTCGCCGTCGCCCTTTTCGGTCACTGCGGCATCGCCGACGGTGACTTCTTCGGTGGCTGCGTAGGTGTTGTAGTCGCCGCTCACATCGTCCGCACCGGGAGCCTTGCGGATGACGATCTCGTTGTCACCGTAGACAAGCTCGATCATCGTCTCGCCGTTCTCACCGACCATTGCGCGGACAGCGGTCTGTGCAAGTCCGGCCACCGTCTCGGGAGCCTCGATGCCGTAGCCGACGAGCTCTTCGGCGGCTGCGACGGATTCGACATCCTGCCAGGGGTTGGCGATCTGCGTGGTGGCTTCCTCCGTGGTGGTGGTCTCCTCGGCGGGAGTCTCGGCTGCGCCGCAGGCGCAGAGCGCGAATACCATCGCGAGTGCGAGAACCAAAGTCATGATTTTTTTCATAGTGTTTATCCTCCTTTTTA
>CAZKGZ010000087.1:0-6189 GCA_964552365.1 uncultured Oscillospiraceae bacterium
CGCCGCCGCGGGCGTCGCCGTCGAGCTTTGTGAGCATAACGCCGGTGATGCCGAGGGCCTCGTCAAAGGCGGAGGCGGCGTTCACCGCGTCCTGACCGGTCATGGCGTCCACCACGAGCAGGATCTCCGCAGGCTCGGTCTCGGCCTTGATGCGGCGCAGCTCGTTCATGAGCTCCTCATCGATGTGCAGGCGGCCGGCGGTGTCGAGGAAGACGATGTCGTTGCCGTGGCGCTTGGCGTGCTCGATGGCGTGCTTCGCGATCTCCACGGGGTCGCCCTGTCCCTCTTCAAAGACGGGCAGCTCGAGCTTTTTGCCGACGGTCTTCAGCTGATCGATGGCGGCGGGGCGGTATACATCGCACGCCACCAGCAGGGGGCGCTTGTTCTGGCTCTTGCGGACGAGTGCGGCGAGCTTGGCGCCGTTCGTCGTTTTGCCTGCGCCCTGCAGTCCCACGAGCATCACGACGCTCGGGGATTTGGAGCTTATGTTCAGCTTCTGGCTCTGTCCGCCCATCAGGGCGCACAGCTCCTCGTTGACGATCTTGATGACCATCTGCGCGGGAGATAGGCTCTCGAGGACATCCGCGCCGACGGCGCGCGCGCTGACGGTCTTGACAAAGTCCTTGACGACCTTGTAGCTCACATCGGCTTCGAGCAGGGCCAGGCGCACCTCGCGCATGGCTTCCTTTACGTCCGCTTCGGACAGACGCCCCTTGCCGCGGAGCTTTTTGAAAACATTATTCAGTTTATCGGACAGGTTCTCAAATGCCATGGCGCAGCTCCTGTAGTGTTGCGGCGATCTCGCGCGTGAGCGTTTGCGCTTCGCCCTCGGTCATGGTTTCGAGCCGCGCGAGCTTTTTCTCCGCCTCCGCGAGCAGTTCCCGCTCGGCGATGAATCGCGCGACCAGGCCGGTCTTTTCTTCGTACCGGCGCATGCTCTCCTCGGCGCGGCGGATGATGTCCCACACGCTCTGCCGGGAAATGCCCTCGCTCTGGGCGATCTCCGCAAGAGAGAGGTCTTCGTTGTAGTGCAAGTCGAAATACTCGCGCTGCTTTTCGGTGAGCAGCTCACCGTAGGAGTCAAAGAGCATGGTGCGGAAAAGCGCTTCTTCCATGGTCCGCAGCCTCCTCTGTCAGGGTTTTCCCCTTGTCACCCGGGTATTATAGTCTTTTCCCCCTGTCCTGTCAAGGATTTTTCTCTGACAGTCGCGCAAAATTCGCCCGCAGCGGCGGAAAAATGCCGTCCGCGGCCGTTTTTGCGGAAAAAATTTCATATTTCATCTATGATTATGCGGAAAAAAGTGCTATACTGTTTTTGTGTGTCAATCAGAAAGGGCGTGGACGTATGGAATATTTCCGTGAAGAGCTGTTCCCCTGCGTATCGCTTACGGCGGTGCAGACCGACAAATTCAAGACCGGCATTCTCACCGGTTATCTGCTCACGCAGCTTCGGCGCGAAACGGCGGCGGAAAACGCCGTGCTGCCGTATGTTCTGCGGCGCGGCACGACCTCCCTGCCGGATATGAAGCGCATTTCCGAGCATCTCGACGAAATGTACGGCGCCTCGGTCGAGCCGTCCGTCCGGAAGCTCGGCGAGATCCAGGCCATCGGGTTCTCCGCGCTTTTTCCGGAGGATCACTGCCTTCCCGGCAAAACCGATGTTCTCGGCGACACGGTGCGCCTGATGGGCGAGCTGTGGCTCTCCCCCGCCACGCGCGGCGGGCTGCTGCTGCCGGACTATGTGAATTCCGAGCGCGACAAGCTCGTGGAGCGCATCGAGAGCGCGAAAAACGACAAGCGCTCCTGGGCCGTCAAGCAGCTCTTTGCCAACATGTGCGCCTTTGAGGACTATGCCGTCGGCGCGCACGGCACGGCGGACGAGGCGGAGAACATCCACTATGTAAAACTCACGAAGCACTATAAAAATCTTCTCTCCACATCGCCGATGGAGTTTTTCTACTGCGGCAGCCGTCCGGGCAGAGAAGTCGCGGAGCTGCTGCGCTCGGCGTTTGCGCTGCTCCCGCGCGGAGAGATCGATCTCGAGCTCGGCACCGACATCCGCATGAATGCCGTGGAGGACGAGCCTCGGTATTTCACCGAAGAGGACGAGGTGTCGCAGGGCGTGCTCGCCGTCGGCTGGCGTCTCGGCGAATGCATGGACGACCCCGACCCCGCCGCCATTGCCGTATTCAATACGGTCTTCGGCGGAGGCGTCGCCTCGAAGCTCTTCCTCAATGTCCGCGAGAAGCTCTCGCTTTGCTACTACGCCTCTTCCTCCTGCGATATTTTCAAGGGGATCATGGCCGTGTGCTCCGGCATTGAATTCGATAAATACGACGCGGCGCTCAAGGAGATCCTCGCGCAGCTCGATGCCGTGCGGAACGGCGACATTTCCGACGAGGAGCTCAGCACCGCCCGGCGAACCGTGGCGGGCAATCTCCGCACCGGCGCGGACAGTCCGTACTATCTTGCGGACTTCTACCTGCGCCAGACGGTGCAGGGGCTGGACGCCTCGCCGGACGACCTCGCGGAGCTCGCCGAGGGCGTAACGGCCGAACAGGTCGCCGCCATTGCGCAGAGCACGGTGCTCGATGCCGTATACTTTCTCCGCGGAGAGGAGGCGGACGCCGAATGAAAAAGCATGAATACGCCGGTCTCGGCGAGACGATCTATGAGGAGATCCTTCCGAACGGTCTGCAGATCCTCACGGCCGTCAAGCCCGGCTTCCGCAAAAACGCCGCCTTTTTCGCCACCCGCTACGGCGGGGCCGACCGCCGCTTCAAGGTGAACGGCGAATGGCTCGATACCCCCGCGGGCGTGGCGCACTATCTCGAGCATAAAATGTTCGATATGCCGGACGGGCGCAATGTCCTCGCGGACTTTGCCGCGCTCGGCGCGAGCCCCAATGCGTTTACCGGCAGCGGCATGACCGCCTATCACTTCACCGGTGAGGGCAATTTCATGAGCAACCTCCGTCTGCTGCTCACCTACGTCTCCACGCCGTACTATACCGAGGAGAGCGTGCAGAAGGAGCAGGGCATCATCGGGCAGGAGATCTGCATGAGCGAGGATTCCCCCGACTACGCCAACTACTACGCGCTGCTCGGCGCGCTCTATGAGCACCACCCCATCCGCGAATCCGTTGCCGGCTCCGTGGAGAGCATCGCCGCCATCACGCCGGAGATCCTCTACCACTGCCACAACATTTTCTATCATCCCTCGAACATGGTCCTCTGCTGTGTCGGCGACATCGATCCCGAGGCGGTCGCCGCCGCGGCGCGGGAGATCCTGCCCGACACCGCCGGCGAAGTGCCCGAGCGCGATTACGGCGAGCCGGAGTCGCCGCTGCCCGGAACGGCGCGCACGGAGCGCCGCATGAGCGTGTCCGCGCCGCAGTTCCTGCTCGGCGCGAAGCTGCCGTACGGCAGGGACGGTGCGGAACGGCTGCGTCAGAAGCTCGTTGCGGAGCTGGCACTTGAGAGCCTGCTCGGCGACTCCTCGGAATTTTACAATGCTCTCTACGCCAAGGGACTGCTCAACCGGCAGTTTTCCTTCGGCTATGATGCCGCCGCGTGCACCGCGACGCTCATTCTCGGCGGCGAGAGCCGCGATCCGGACGCCGTTCTCGATGCGGTGCAGGAGGCCGTTTCCGGCGTCGCCATGCGCGGGCTGGATCCGAAAGCCTTCGAGCGCTGCCGCCGCGCGGCGTACGGGCAGATGCTCACATCGCTCGATTCCTTCGCCGCCTACGCCGTGTCGCTCGCCGAGGGTCGGCTCGAAGGGTACGACGCGCTCGATGCGCTCACCGTGCTCGAGACGATCACCCCCGCCGAAGCCGAGTCCTTCCTGTGCGAAAACCTCACGCGCGAGAAGCTCGCCATGGCGCTCGTGCTCCCGTCTTGATTTGATATATACCACCTGAAAGGGGATATCCCAATGCCCGAGGCATTTCCCGGCGCGATCATTTCGTTTCCCATGCTCGGCGAGAGCTTTTCTCTGAACCCGAGCGGCACCTATACGCTCTTCGGCCACACCTTCTACTGGTACGGCGCCATCATCGGCCTCGGCTTTGTGCTCGCCGTGATCTACTGCCTGCGGCGCGGACCGAAGGAGTTCGGCGTCTCCGCCGATACGCTCACCGATGTCGTCATCCTCGCGCTGCCCACCGGCATCATCGGCGCGCGGCTCTACTATGTGCTGTGCCACTGGTCGAACTATGTTGGCGACACCGCACTGCAGACGCTCTGGAACTGCTGCAAGATCTGGGAGGGCGGCACGGCCATTCCCGGCGGTCTCATCGTCGGTGTGTTCGCCATCTGGCTCTACTCGCGCAAAAAGAAGATCCCGTTCGGCGCCATCATGGACTGCCTCGTGTTCGGTCTGCTCATCGGGCAGATCATCGGGCGGTGGTCGAACTTCATGAACCGCGAGTACATCGGCGAGGTGACCGACATTTTCTGCCGCATGGGGCTCACCGTCGGCGACACGACCTACTATGTCCACCCGCTCTTTCTCTATGAGTCGCTGTGGAATCTCGTCGGCTTCATCGCGCTGTCCGTATGGTCGAAGCGCGGCGGCCGGCAGTACGACGGTCAGGCGACGCTTCTCTATTTTATATGGTACGGGCTCATCCGCTTCCTGCTCGAGCCGCTCCGTACCTCTCCCCTGCTCATCCCCGGCACGACGCTGCGCGCCTCGCAGGTGCTCTGCGGCGGCATGTGCCTCGCCGCACTCATTGTTCTTCTGGTGCAGAGCCGCCGTCCGCACCGGAAGGAAGATCTGTATGTGAACCGTGTCCGCGCCGAGAGCGCCGAAGCGGCTGACAATACATCCGCAGAAGAAACTCAAACGACCGAGACCGCAGAAACATCCGAACCTGCGGAAAAAAACAAGGAGGACATGTAATTATGGCATTCAATCTGGATTCTATCACCGAGATCATCAACACGCTCCGCGACCGCGGCACCGAGTATGCCGGCATCGCCATGGACAAGACGAAGGACGCCGCGCGCATCGCCAAGCTGACCGTCTCTCTCGGCAGCGAGAAGGAAGCGCTCAAGAAGGCGTACCTCGAGCTCGGCAAGGCCTACTACGAAGAGCACCACGACAACGCCGAGGGCCTTTACGCCCAGCTCGTCGAGGAAGTCGACGCCGTCAACAAGCGCATCGAAGAGATGCAGGAAGAGATCGCGTCTCTCAAAGAGTCCCTGCACCCCGCCGAGGATGCGAGCTTTGAGGAAGTCGTAGCGAAGGACGAAGACGGCGACATCACCGTCGAGATCACCGTAGACGACGAAGCCGCCGAAGCCCCGGCCGAAGAGGCCGCCGAGCAGCCCGCCGGCGAAGCCGAGATCATTCCCGAAAAGTCCGAAGAGCCCGAAGCCCCCGCCGAGGAGAAGCCCGAAGAATAAGAACAATGCGCGCAGCGCGGGAAACATTTCTCCCTCGCTGCGCGATTTGATCTCAGGAGTACCATTCCATGCAGAACTACAAACTGACGCTCTGCTATGACGGCACGCGCTACCGCGGCTGGCAGAAGCAGGGCAATACGGCGCAGACCATACAGGCGAAGCTCGAGACGCTGCTCTCCCGCGCGCTCGATCAGCCGATCGAAGCAGCAGGCAGCGGCCGGACGGACGCCGGAGTGCACGCGCGCCGTCAGGTGTGCTCGTTCCGCGCCGAGACCGACAAGAGCTGCGCGGAGATCCTCGCGCTGCTGCGGCAATATCTTCCGGAGGATATCGGTGCGCTCTCGCTCGAGACGGCGCCGGAGCGCTTCCACGCGCGTCTCTCCGCCGTACGGAAAACGTACGTCTACCGCATCTGGAACAGCGACGTGCCGTGCGTTTTCGAGAGAAAGTACACCTACCAGGAGCCGCGAGCGCTCGATCTGGACGCCATGCGCCGCGCCGCCGAGCCGCTTCTCGGCCGGCACGATTTCTCGGCGTTCTCCTCGGGCCGCAAGACCGGACGCGCCGCCACGCGGACGCTCGAGTCCGTATCCATAGAGCGCGATGGCGAGGAGGTGCGCATCACCTTCACCGGCGACGGCTTCCTCTACAACATGGTGCGCATCCTGACCGGCACGCTCCTCGAAGTCGGTCTCGGCGAGCGCCGCGCCGAAGACATCCCCGCCGTCCTCGCCTCCCGCGACCGCCCCCGCTCCGGCTTCACCGCCCCACCCCAGGG
>CAZKGZ010000088.1:0-6151 GCA_964552365.1 uncultured Oscillospiraceae bacterium
GCGAGTGCGAGAACCAAAGTCATGATTTTTTTCATAGTGTTTATCCTCCTTTTTAATTATTTCCTTTTGTACTTATAAGACGAACTCCCCGGAAAAATGTTCCCGTTTTTTTCGAAAAAATTCGACCTGTCGAATACTACCACAACACACCGCGCATTGCAACATAAACTTTGCGAAGCGCCGCTTGACACATCCGCCATCTTGTCAGAAAACCTTTTGCGAAGCTTGACTTGACGCTTTTTTCGGGGTATATTTTTTCTTGAAAAATCAGTGAAATGCATAAAAAATTCTGCCATATTCCGTCATATACACCAATAGAGCGAGCCATACCGCAGACGGAATTTCTGGGACGGAAAGGAATCGCGCAATGAACATTACAGTCTATCTCGGCGCCCTGGAGGGGAACGACCCCGAACTCAAATCGGCTGTCCGCGAGCTCGGCACATGGATCGGCGAGAGCGGGAATGCCCTCGTCTACGGCGGCTCCAAGAGCGGCCTTATGGGCGTGCTCGCCGAGAGCGTCATCACATCCGGCGGCCGGGCCACCGGCGTTGAGCCGCAGTTTTTCATAGATGCCGCCGTGCAGTACGAGGGGCTCACCGAGCTCATCGTAACGCAGGATATGTCCGAGCGGAAGGCAAAAATGATCGAGCTCGGCGATGCGTTCATCGCTTTCCCCGGCGGCACGGGCACGCTCGAGGAGATCGCGGAGATCATGTCGAAAGTGTCGCTGCGCCACCTCGACGCACCGTGCATCCTCTATAATCTCCACGGCTACTATGACGGACTCAGAACGCTCCTGCAGCATATGATCGACATGGGACTTTCCTCGCCCGAACGGCAGGAGGGCATCTACTTTGCCGATTCCCTCGCGGAGATCCGCACCATCCTCGCGCAATAAGAAGGCATAAAAATGATCGGACTCGGAACGGTCCTCAACTGCGCCGGCATCGTCGCCGGCGGGCTGATCGGACATTTTGCGGGCAAGCTATTCAAAAGCGAACAGCAGGAATCGCTCAACAAAGCCTGCGGCGTGAGCGTCCTCTTTATCGGCATCGCGGGCGCGATGGAAGGCATGCTGAGCATCGAAGGCTCGTCGATCACGAGCGGGAGATCGATGCTTCTCGTGCTCTGCCTCGCCCTCGGAACGATCCTCGGCGAATGGATCGGCATCGAGCGCGGCTTTGAGTGCTTCGGCGAATGGCTGAAGCGGAAAACCGGCAGCGACGGCGACAATCGGTTTGTCAACGCCTTCGTTACCGCCTCACTCACGGTGTCCATCGGCGCCATGGCGATTGTCGGCGCCATTCAGGACGGCATCTCGGGCGATTATTCCACGCTCGCCGTCAAGGCGGTCATCGACCTTATCATCATCGCCGTCATGACATCGTCCATGGGCAAAGGCGCCGTATTCTCCGCCGTGCCGGTGTTCGTTTTCGAAGGCACCATCACGCTGCTTGCGCGGCTCGTCGCCCCGGTGATGACGGACACGGCGACGGCGTATCTCTCACTCGTCGGCTCCACGCTCATCTTCTGCATCGGCCTGAATCTCATATGGGGAAAGCAGATCAAGGTCGCCAACATGCTCCCGGCGGTATTCCTCGCCATCGCGGCGGCGTATGTCCCCCGGAGCTTCTGACACGGCACATCCGGCAGCGCCGCTGCCGAATCAAATACAGAGGGGAATTCTTATGGAGAAGATCAAGAAAAACTTCGGCTTCGGCTGCATGCGCTTTCCGATGAAGGACGGCGAGGTGGACATCGAGGAAACCAAACGCATGATCGATGCGTTTCTCGAGGCCGGCTTCAACTACTTCGACACGGCCCACGGCTATCTTTCCGAAAAAAGCGAAACGGCGCTGCGCGAGTGCCTCACATCCCGCTATCCGCGCGAGAGCTATGTCCTCACAAACAAGCTGAGCTCCAACTACTTCAAGACCGAAGCGGATATCCGCCCGATGTTCGAAAAACAGCTCGAAGCGTGCGGCGTGGACTACTTTGATTTCTACCTCATGCACGCGCAGGGACTCGTGAACTATGACCATTATAAAGAATGCCGCGCCTATGAAACGGCCTTCGCCCTCAAAGCGGAAGGCAAGATCCGCCATGTCGGCATCTCCTTCCACGACCGCGCCGAGGTCCTCGAACAGATCCTGACCGAGTACCCGGACATCGAAGTCGTGCAGATCCAGTTCAACTATGCCGACTACGACGACCCCGCCGTGCAGAGCCGCAAAGTGTACGAAGTGTGTGTAAAGCACAATAAGCCCGTCATCGTCATGGAACCCGTCAAGGGCGGCAGCCTCGTGAAGCTGCCCGACGAAGCCATGGCCGTGCTCGAGTCGCTCCACGGCGGAAGCCCCGCAAGCTACGCGCTGCGTTTTGCCGCCGGTTTCCCCGGCATGATGATGGTGCTCTCCGGCATGAGCAGCATGGAGCAGGTGCGCGACAACATTTCGTTCATGGCGGATTTCAAGCCTCTGAACGAGGAGGAAATGCTGGCCGTGCACAAAGTGCAGGCGATTTTCCACGGCAAGCATCTCATTCCCTGCACCTCCTGCCGCTACTGCACGGACGGCTGCCCGCAGCACATTTCCATTCCCGACCTTTTCGCCACCATGAACACCAAGCAGATCTACCACGACTGGAACGCCGACTACTATTATAACGAAGTCCATGCCCCAAAGGGACGGCGCGCGTCCGACTGCCTCAAGTGCGGAAAATGCGAGCAGATCTGCCCGCAGCATCTTCCCATCCGCCAGCTTCTGGAGGACGTGGCAAAAGAATTTGAAAAAGACGATAAACCCGAAGAATAAAAGGAGCCACGATCATTATGGAACCGAAATTCATCCTGTCCTGCGAATCCACGGTGGATATGCCGTATTCGTATGTAAACTCCCGCAATATTCCGGTACTCTTCTACTCTTACACGGTAGATGACAAGGTGTACCCGGACGACATGGGCCGCGACCCGAACGCCCTGCCGCATTTCTACGAAATGCTCAACGAAGGCAAAATGCCCTCCACATCGCAGCTGAACGACTTCCAGTACAAGGACTACTTCGAGGAGCTCCTCAAGCAGGGCGATGTGCTCCACATTGCATTCGGCTCCGGCATGACGAACTCCGTGCAGAACGCCAAGGAAGTCGCCGAGCTCATGAAGAAAGAGTTCCCCGACCGGAAACTCATCGTGATCGACTCCTACTGCAGCTCCTCCGGCTACGGCATGCTCGTTGACTATGCCGCCGACATGCGCGACGAAGGCTGCGACATGGAGACCGTCCGCGACTGGGTCGAGGCGAACGCCAAACGCGTCCACCATCAGTTCTACTCCACCGACCTCAAGTACTTCCGCCGCAGCGGACGCGTGTCCGGCCCCGCCGCCGCCATCGGCGCCGTGCTGAACATCTGCCCCATCATGCGCCTGGACGAATCCGGCCACATCGTCGCCTACGACAAAGTCCGCGGCAGGAAAAACGCCATTCAGAAAACGGTGGACACCATGGCCGAGCACGCCGAAGGCGGCGAGCAGTACAGCGGCAAGTGCTTCATTTCGCACTCCAACTGCCTCGCATCGGCGGAAGAGCTGAAGGCGAATGTCGAAGCGCGCTTCCCGAACCTCGCGGGAAAGATCCAAATCTTCGACATCGGCACCATTATCTCCTCCCACTGCGGTCCCGGCACCGTAGCCGTCTACTTCCTCGGCGACATCCGCGCCCCGTATGTTAAATAACCGCATACAGCAAACAAAAACCGCTCCGGTCAGCCTTAAAAGCCCGACCGGAGCGGATTTTTATCGCATTGCACAGGGTTTATTTCTTCAGAACTTTGATGACCTCGCCGATGTACATGGTGTGGAAATCGCGCTCGGGGTAGTTCTCGTCAACGAGCGTCTTGTCCACGAAGCCCTGCTCGGTGAGCTCGCCGACATAGATCTTGCGGCAGATGAGCACCATATCCGCCTCGGCCAGATACGCCGTACCGTCGGCGAAGACCGGTGTCAGTCCCGCTGCGGCGAGCTTGTCGCCGTCGCGCCCGGAGTGCGAGCCGATATAGCCGAGCGCCTTGCGGTACTCCGCGGGGAAGTGGCAGACAGAGAAGAGCTCTTCCTTGTCCATAAACTCCTTCGTGTAGCGGCTCGGCCGGACAAAGCAGACGGCGGTCGGCAGGGACATCGGAGAATCCTTCCGCCCCCAGATCGAGCCGAGATGCCCCCACGCGATCGTCATAAAGTTGCAGCCGTCCTGCTCGTTCCCGGCGCCCAGCGCCATCCAGTCCTTCGCGAATGCGGTAAAGGGATGCAGTGCCAGCTCCTGCACGGATACTTCGGTCATTTCGCGTTACCTCCTGTAATCACATTATATATAATATATAGTATAACATATCTCACTGCCGAAAGGAACATCTTCAGCGCCCTTTCGTGCGGTAAAAGTGAAAATCGCAGCAGCTCCCGCCGCGGCCCAGCGTCTGTGTGCGGCGGAAGGAGATCTTGCGAAGGCCTCCGTATGTCACATCGTCCACATCGCAAAAGAGCGGGCAAAGCTCCGGGCAGCCGGCCTCCTCGCAGGCGGTGTGCCAAAGGCACTTTGTGATCGTAATGTCATACGAATCCTTACCGCTCGCCACGGTACTCTCCTGCAGGTCGGTCGTCTTCATGATCGTCAGGAACACCTTGCGGTATACATAGAAGAATCCGGGGATGACCTCCAGCTTGGCTGTGGATGCGTGCTTCTTCGCCGCGACAACATCCAGCATATACTTCCGCATCGCGGCATTCGCATCGTCTCCCGAAAGATCGCTGTTCCGAAGCGCTTTCCGGAGCGCAATGCGCGGCAGGATCGTCTGCACGAGCGTCTTGCGCTGATTTTCCGTCTTGCCCCGTATATCGCCGATGAGCGTGCCCAAAATCTCCTCCTGCGATGCAAACAACGCCCCGCCGCGCTCGCTCCCGAACTCCCCAACCAAAAACGCCCGGATCTCTCCCTGCTGCCGAATTTTCATAAGCGCACCTCCGATAAAAGTTAGCAATATCTAACCGATGAGCATTCTATTTTTATAGATATGCAACTGAAGAAGAAAAGCCTTGAAAAATCAATGGGCCCCGGTGCTGGTGTTGGGTTTTGGTGCAACACCTGTGCAACGGGGCCCGGTTGTTTATACTGTGGCTTCTATGGCTTCTCTTACTTTCTGCGCTGTGCTCTCGCTGCGTTCGGACTCGCGGTAGTGGGTATAGGTGCGGAGCGTTACGGCCCGGCCGGGTATCACGCCCGGTTTTTGCAATTTGTGCACGGTTAAGCGACGCTCAGGTGCTGCTTCTTCAGCGCGTTGCGGATGGAAACGGCCAGGATCGGGGCGATCACGATGGCGATCACGGCGTTGAAAAGCGTGGCGGGGAGCTTGCCGACGACGGTCAGAAGCGCTGCAGCGGGCTCCAGACCGCTGACCAGACGGGCGGAGTAGAAATAGCTCTTGAGCAGATACACGGCTGCATAGACAACTGCGCCGGCGCAGGTGGCAGTCAGGGCGCGGGCATAATTCCATTCCTTCTTGCCGCAGCGGATCACAAGCCCCGCGGCCATGCCATAGGCAAACTTCATCAGGAAGGTCAGCCAGCACTCGGAGATATACAGGGGGCTGAAGACATCATACAGGGCAGAGCCCAGACCGGCAGCAACACCGCCCAGCCACGGCCCCAGCAGGATGCCGGACAGCGCACACAGGATATTGCCCAGGTGGAACGAGGTGGTTCCTGCAATTTCCAGCGGCATGGTGATCCGCATGGCAGAGCTGACACAGGTCAGGGCGACCAACAGGCCGGTCAGTACGATTTTCTTCGTGTTCAGTTTTTTCGTCATGTTTCGTCCCTCCCGGGAATTTCAGGCAATACCGCACAATTCGTCTGCGGCTTTCGCCGAATTTTTTGCCCCGATCCTGCAGTTCGGGGCAGCACAGCATAATGCAAAAGCGGAACATGTTTTTGCAGTCGTGAAGCTGCAGCCTCGGTTCCGGAAAACCCAATATCAGGACTTGCCAAAACAAGCGGCGAAATTGAATATGGTATTTGCTGATAAATTTAATTATATCATCTGCCCGAAATATTTTCAACGGCTGTATAATTTATCTGCCAAAAATCGAGAAATTTCAACCGCTT
>CAZKGZ010000089.1:0-6114 GCA_964552365.1 uncultured Oscillospiraceae bacterium
ATATCCCCCTGTACACAGCCCCCGCTCCCCCCGGAGCAGGAGCTGTGTTTTTATCCCTGTGAGGGCATTGGTCTCCGACCCCTTGATTATATGTACTCCCGGCGTGAAGCCGCGCAGCAAAGAAAAAAGAATGTTTACAACTCAACCCGCTGCCGTTACGGAATTTGTTTGCACATACGGCGGTTATCTGTTATAATATAATGTCACAGAATATAAAGGAGCGTGGGGAGCGTGCAGGATAATATTGGGGTGCTGCGGTCCTGGATCGCGGGGAGCGACAATATTGTGTTCTTCGGCGGGGCCGGGGTGTCTACGGAGTCGGGCATTCCGGATTTCCGGAGCACCGGCGGGCTCTACCGGCAGGAGTACAAGTACCCGCCGGAGGAGATACTGAGCCACTCGTTTTTTGAGCAAAACCCCGAGGAGTTCTTCCGCTTCTACCGCGCCAAAATGATCCCGCCGGCGGATGTGAAGCCGAATGCGGCACATCTCCGCCTCGCCGAGCTCGAGCGCGAGGGCAAGCTCCGCGCCGTCATCACGCAGAACATCGACGGCCTCCATCAGGCGGCGGGCAGCAAACGGGTCATCGAGCTGCACGGCTCCGTGCACCGCGCGCGGTGCGCAAAGTGCGGCAAGCCGTGTCCGGCGGATGCGGTCAACCTCGGCGAGGGCGTCCCGCACTGCTCGTGCGGCGGCGTGCTGCGGCCGGAGGTCGTGCTCTATGAGGAACCGCTCGAGGAGCGGGACATCCGCGACGCCGTGAACTTTATTGCGGACGCCGACGTCTTGATCGTAGGCGGCACTTCGCTCGCGGTGTACCCCGCGGCGGGACTGCTGCGCTATTACCGCGGGAGCAAGCTCGCGCTCATCAACATGGGCGCCACCGGCTATGACACGTCGGCCGACCTGCTCATCCGCGAGAAGATCGGCAAGGTATTTTCCGAGGTATGAAAACCGACATCCTCGGCGTATCGTTCGATGCGCTGACATTTTCCGAAGCCGCCGAGCGGATCGACGCGCTTCTCCTCGCACATTCCGGCGGCTCGGTCGTGACGGCCAACCCCGAGATCGTTCTGCGCTGCCGCGAAGACAACGGGTACCGCGATGCGGTAAACGGCGCGGATCTCGTGCTTGCGGACGGCGTGGGCGACCTGTACGCCGCAAAAATTCTCAAAACACCGCTGCCGGAGCGCGTGACCGGCGCGGATATCGTCCCGGAGCTCCTGCGGCGGCTCGCATCGCGCGGCGGCAGCGTCTTTCTCTACGGCGCGCGCCCCGGAACGGCCGGGCGGGCGGGGGAGAGGCTCGCAGAGCAGTACCCCGGCCTTCGCATCGCCGGGACGGAAAACGGCTACATCACCGATGAGACGGCCCTTTTCGAAACGCTCCGGCGGGATGATCCCGACCTTTTGCTGCTCGGCCTCGGCGCCCCGCGGCAGGAACTGTGGATGGCGCGGCACCGTGCCGTGATCCCGTCCGTGATGATCGGCGTGGGCGGATTGCTCGATGTGTTCGCGGGCGACATCCCGCGCGCACCGGAGGCGTGGCAGAAGCTCGGCCTCGAATGGCTCTACCGTCTGCTCCGCGAACCGAAGCGCATCACGCGCATGATAAAGCTGCCGAAGATCCTGCTGCTGGCAGCAAAAGAACGCAAACGACCCGGCCCGACAGGCCGATGAGGAGACCTCCTATGTCTGATGAAGAAAAAACCGTAAAGCAGCCGAAGCACGCGGCACCCGAACCGGAAGCGCAGCCGCAGCCGAAGCACGCGGCCCCCGAACCGGAAGTACCGCCGCAGCCGAAGCACGCGGCCCCCGAACCGGAAGCACAGCCGAAGCCGAAGCATGCGGCGCCCGAACCGGAACCGCAGCCGCAGCCGAAGCATGCAGCACCCGAGCCGGAAGCGCAGCCGACGCAGGCCCTGCCCGAACCGGGACCGGCGGCGGAAGCCGCTCCCGCGGAGCTGCCGAAAAAGGAAAAGAGCGCGAAGGCATCCGACACCGCGCCGAAAAAGAAGAAACCGGCGAAAAAAGGCCAGACGCGCTCCGTGCGCACCTCGCGCCCCGAACCGCACGAGGAAAAGAAAAAGAAAAAAAGCGAGCCGGAGGAAGAGCTCGACCCGCGCGAGGCGGAGAGAGCGTATAAGCCCATCCGCTCCCGCCGCGACGGACGCATCGGGTGCATGGGCGGCATCATGTATGCCCTTTTCATCATGTGCACGAGCATCCTGCTCGCCGTGTTCGGCTGGATGGCGGCCTCGGACGTGCTCGCCCTCAACAAGACCGCAGAGTCCGTGGAGATCACGCTCCCCGAGAGCGCGTTCACGAAGAAGACCGTGGATGTGACGGACGACGACGGCAATGTGACCGGCACAAAATCCGTGCGCTGCGCGGATATGAACACGGTCGCCGGCATTCTCAAGGACTACGGCCTCATCAACTACAAGTGGCTCTTCCGCCTCTACTCGAGCTTCTCAAACGCCGACCGGCAGATCAGCCCCGGCACCTATGAGCTCACCACCAATCTCGACTACCGCGCGCTCGTGAAGAAAATGCAGGCGGGCGCGGATTCGCAGCTCCAGACGCTTGTCATGTTCCCCGAGGGCTACAACCTCGATCAGGTCTTCGCCAAGCTCGAGGAAAACGGCGTGTGCAGCGCGGAGGACCTCTACGAAGCGGCGGCGAACGCCGAGTACTCGTACGCCTTCCTCGAGGGCGTGGAGACCGGCGACCCGTACCGCCTCGAGGGCTTCCTCTTCCCGGACACTTACTACTTCTATCAGGGCATGCAGGCCTCGAGCGCCATCAACAAGTTCCTCTCGAACCTCCATTACCGCATCACGGACGAAATGTGGCAGCAGGCCTCGGCCCTCAACCTCACGTTCCGTCAGGTCATCACGGTGGCCTCGCTCATCGAGCGCGAAGCGGCGAACGACGAGGAGCGCGCGACGATCGCCTCGGTCATCTACAACCGTCTGAACGCCGGCATGCCGCTGCAGCTCGACTCCACGGTCGTGTACGCGCTGCGCGAAACGGGGGAGACGACGATGTCCATCGACCTCATCATGTCGACCGACAGCCCCTACAACACCTACCTCTATCAGGGACTTCCTCCCGGACCCATCTGCAACCCCGGCATGAACTCCATCGAAGCCGCCCTCAACCCCGAGCAGACGAATTACTACTACTTCGCTCTGGACATGGAAACCAAGAGCATGCGCTTCTTCGAGACTCTCGAAGAGCACGAAGCCTTCGTAGCAACGCAAGATTACGGCTAAGCTTCGGATCCGCGGCAAGCCGCAGATCCGATAGGACTGCACTCCGCTGCGCGCCTCGGTTGCCCGCTGCGCGTGCAATTCGACACTCCGCTCCGCGAGAAGAATTTTCTCCGACGCGCATGTCGCCGGAGAAAATGATCCCGATTTATTCCCGCCTGCGGGCGGGAACTCTGCGAGGCTTTTTCGAAAAATACACAAGACCGCGGATTTGAAAGAAATTCCGCGGTCTTTGTGTTGTCAAACGGGGAGTTAGCGTGGTATAATCGAAGGTATGGAAAATAATGATTTGATCCGGCGCGCGGAGGATCTTGCGGCGCGCTGCGAGCGGACGGGGTGCGTTACCTCTACCGCCTTTCTCACGCCGGCGGAGCGGGCAGAGCTCACGGCGTCTCCCATCGTGCGCGAGGCCGTCACGGTATTCACGGGCGGCGGCGCGGAATGCGAGAGAACGTGCGCGTTCTTTCTGCCGTTTTACCTCGCACCGGAGGACTTCGACGTCTCCGAGTACATCACCGCCGTGCATTTTCAAAGCTTCTTCGGCGAGCCGGGCCACCGCGACTATCTCGGCGCACTGCTCGCTCTGGGCGTGCGGCGCGAGTGGGTGGGCGACATCCGCATCCAGGGCACGGAGGCGTGGGTGTTCTGCCTGCCGAGCGTGGCCGACACGCTCGCCTCCCTCGAGCGCGCGGGGCGCTGCACGGTGCGCGGAAAAGTCATCCCTCTCACCGAAGTGCCCGAGGAACAGTACAAAACCGAGACCGTGAGCTTCACGGTGCAGAGCCTGCGGCTCGATGCCGTGGCGGCGGGGCTTTTCCGGCTCTCACGCACGAGCGCGGCGGAGCTCATCCGGCTCGGCAGCGTGTCGCTCAACTATGTGCCCTGCCTCCGCACGGACGCGCCCATTCACGAGGGCGATGTGCTCTCCGTGCGCGGAAAAGGGAAGGGGACCGTCACCGACACCGGCGGACGCTCCCGCAAAGACCGCATTTTCGTCACCGCCGAGCGGCGGATATGAGAAAATACATTTATCATCAGGAGGAAAAACCATGATTCCCGAACGGATCCAACGGCTGCGCGCGGAAATGCAAAAGCGCGGCATCGACATGTATGTTGTCCCGACGGCGGACTTCCACGAGTCCGAGTATGTCGGCGCGCACTTCAAGGCGCGTGAGTACATCACCGGCTTCACCGGCAGCGCCGGCACGGCGATCGTCACGAAGGACGAGGCGCTTCTCTGGACGGACGGCCGCTATTTCCTGCAGGCTGCCGACCAGCTCGAAGGCACGGGCGTGACGCTCTGCCGCATGGGCGAGCCGGGTGTGCCGAAGATCACCGAGTACATCACCGCAAACCTCCCCGAGGGCGGCGTGCTCGGCTTTGACGGCCGCGTCATCAACGCCTCGCTCGGCGCGTCGTTCCGCGCGATCGCCGAGAAAAAGCACGCTTCTCTCGCCGTGTCCGAAGACCTCATCGGCATCATCTGGGACGACCGTCCCGAGCTTTCGCACGCCCCGGTGCGCATCCTGCCCCTCGAGTATTCCGGCAAGCCCATGGCGGAAAAGGTCGCGGCGGTGCGCGAGGAAATGAAGAAAAAGGGCGCGGATGTGCATCTGCTCACCTCGCTCTACGACATCGCGTGGCTCCTCAATGTGCGCGGCGGCGACATCGACTATGTGCCGGTCGTGCTCTCCTATCTCGCTCTCACGGACACGGAGTGCCTGTGGTTCGTGCAGGACAAGGTGCTCACGCCGGAGCTGCGCGCCTACCTCGCCGAGAACGGCGTCGAAACGCGCCCCTACGAGAGCTTCTATGACTATGCCGCCGCCATCCCGGCGGGGAAGACGGTGCTGCTCGACAAGGGCGTGTGCAACTACCGCCTCGTCTCCGAGCTGCGCGAGGGCGTGAAGACCGTGCAGGCCATCAACCCGACCGTGTTCATGAAGGCCGTCAAGAACGAGACCGAGCTCAAGAACACCGTGAACGCCCACATCAAGGACGGCGTTGCGGTATGCAAATTCACCTACTGGCTCAAGAAGAACATCGGCAAGATCCCGATGACCGAGCTGTCCGCCTCCGCCTACCTCGCCGCGCGCCGCGCCGAGCAGGAGGGCTTCCTCGATTTGAGCTTCGAGACCATCTGCGCCTACGGTGCGCACGGCGCCGTCATCCACTATGAGCCGACGCCCGAGACCGACATTCCGCTCGAGCCGCACGGCCTGCTGCTCGTCGATTCCGGCGGACACTATCTCGAAGGCACCACCGACATCACCCGCACCTACGCCCTCGGCCCCATCACGGACGCCGAACGCGCCGACTTCACACGCACGCTCCGCTCGCATCTGAATTTGGCAAACGCGCGCTTCGTGTACGGCGTCACCGGACTCAACCTCGATGTCCTCGCCCGCGGCCCGCTGTGGGAAGTCGGCATGGACTATAAGCACGGCACCGGCCACGGCGTCGGCCACATTCTGAATGTCCACGAAGGCCCGAACGGCTTCCGCTGGCGCGAGTCGCCCGACCGCAGCGAGGGCAGCGTCCTCGAAGAGGGCATGATCACCACCGACGAGCCGGGCATCTACATCGCCGGTTCTCACGGCGTGCGCATCGAGAGCGAGCTCCTCTGCCGCCGCGGCGAGAAGAACGAGTACGGCCAGTTCATGTACTTCCAGAACCTCACCTACGCGCCCATCGACCTCGACGCCGTCGATGTCGACACCCTCACCTCCACCGAACGCCGCCAGCTCAACGAGTACCACGCCGGCGTCTACAAAACCATCGCCCCCCTCCTCACCGAAGAAGAACGCACCTGGCTCCGCGAAGCCACCAGAGCGATCTGA
>CAZKGZ010000090.1:0-3222 GCA_964552365.1 uncultured Oscillospiraceae bacterium
TTCTAGTGTCCACTCCGGACGTGGGGGTTCAAGTCCCCCCTCGCGCACCAAAAAGAAAGATGACCGTCTTCGGACGGTCATTTTTCTTTTTATCCGGGGGACTTGAACCCGAGGGCTCTTGGCGGGGCGCCGGGGGCGCGCCGCAACCCGAGGCGGCCTGTGCCGCAGCACAGGTCAAGTCCCCCCTCGCGCACCAAAAAGCGGAAAGCCCGTAATCGTTGAGATTGCGGGTTTTTCTTTTATTTTCAATGCTTTGCGGGTTTTTCTCATTTCAAGAAATTGAAATATTTTTCAAGAAATTGAGAGATATTCCAACATTTTGAAATCCATTTTGCTTACAAAATGCTTACGGAAATGAAGCTTAAAATCGTGAAACATGGCCGCCCGCTCGTCGACGCCGTTTGAAAGAGTGCCGAGATCTCGACGGAGGGAGCGCAAGAGCGTCGATGAGCCGCCGCGCCGAAAACATTGCTACACATTGCAACGAAAGCGCAACACGATTTTTCATTGAGATATCAATGCTTTTCCCGTTTATGTTGTAATCTTTTTCAATTTCAAGATTTCTCTATGGTGCTTTATTTATCTTTTAGGCTGGGATATTGTTCAAGTAGTTTTCTGAGTTTCTCTTTATCTTCCTCTGTGGGTTCGACGATTCTTTCAGGCAAAGGCGGATCATATTCACCATCAATTCTTTTATCTCTTTCGATGTTCATTTATTCCACCGCTTCCAAGCCGGGTTGTTATACGATACCCCAAATTTCATTTATTAAATCACCGTTTTCGGTGCACTCTCTGATCACGCATCGAACGGCATCTGTTTCATCGACAGAGTGTCCTTGTTCATCAAAAAAGTAGATTTCAGAATAAGCGCCGCCGTTCGGCGTTTCTCCGATAATTTTCTTATACTTTGCCATCATTTCACCTTCTAAGCGGACGCATGGTGCTTATTTGATATTAAGGCAACACCGCACAATGTCGTCTGCGGCGCTTTGCGGAAATTTTCCTCCCGCATTTCGTTGCATTTCCTTGCAATACACAAAGTATTGCTGCGGCAATGCGCCTCATTCGGAAGCAAAATTTGCTCGCAAATCGCTCTTGCCGAATTATGCGGCGCTACCTTAACTTTTTTGCCTTTTTTAATAATGTCAAGGTTTTCGATCGGAGGGACGGGAAGGTAATCGACTGCAGCTGTTGACTTGTTTACACACACATAGGGGATTCCGGGAATTGCCGGTTCTCCTGTGTCGAAGCTGAATGCCCATCTTTCGCCTATGTCCGCTGCATCAAAAACGGGATAGTCGGGGAATTGCTTTTGAGCTATGTCCATAGCTTTTTCAAAATCAATCATATTAATAAATTGCATCGCCGTTGTATTTTATTTTTTCGGATTTGTATTTTTCCTGCAGCAAGTTTTTCCCTGACTTCAGGCTTTCTGTGATAGCCGCTTTGAAATTCTCAACGCTTTCATCAGGCTTGATTCTATACGAATCGTTTCCGATATCAAGCAGCAGAGCATCACCTGAGGGCTCGTCAATTCGAAATGCACAATCAAACTTTTCTGCGAACTTCTGCAGAATGGAAAAGCCTTCCGTTGAAAAAGCGAAATCGACGATCATCAAGCAGCCCCCTTCAACATTTTTTCGAATTCAGCAGGTGCATCGGAAAATACTGTCCCAGCGGAAGGAAAAGGGATTTTTTTCAAAAAAGCTTGCATTTTCAAAGATTTGTGGTATATTGGTAACAGAGATGATTCTCTGTTGAGCCGGGTCGTGATGTGGTGACATTGCGTTTCGGCTCAAACTTTTTCTTTCGCCCGAATCATTCGCATGGTGCTGTCCTTTTGCGTCTGTTTCTCCGATAAGCGGCAGCGGCGGCGTCCTTGCGGATATAATTCAGCCGCAGGCTGCTTGTCTTCTTTCCGGGAAATTCTCGCGCACTAGGTAGCGGAACATTTCCTTTGCCTTTCGTTCACTGAACGCGCTTCCCTCGTCGGCTTTGCAGGGCTGAAGGACGGTTACGGTCTCCTCTCGGCGGTCATACTCTATGATGCCGTCGAGATTTTTTTCTCGCGGGAGTATGCGTAGCGCACGAAACGATCGTCCTCGAAAATTTTCTGAAACTGCCACCACATGGTCATTTTTCCTTTCCGCTTGCATTTTCAAAGGCGGTTTCGTATAATGTTACATGAGATGAGAGGTCATCTTGCCGTCTATATGTCCCGCCTGAGGGACATTTTAGGCGGCTTTTTTCTGCGAATCGTTCAGCCGACTTCATTGGGAGATCTACGGTGGGTGTCGCGGTATTTTTTGGGGGTGGTGGCGTAGGTTTTCAGGAAGAGGCGGTGGAAGTTGCTGAGGTTGTTGTAGCCTACGGCGCGGCCGATCTCGTCGACATGGAGGGATGTGCAGCTCAGGTAGTAGACGGCCTGAGACATGCGCTTGCGCTTCACGAGCTCCTGAAAAGTGCAGCCGGTGTGGCGGTGGATCTCGCGGCTGAGCCAGTTGATATTGTAATGCAGCTCCGAGGCGAGGGCCGAGAGTGAGGCATCACGGTAGTTTTCCTCAATATAGCGCAGCGCGTGCACGACGGCGTTCTCGTGGCTGTACTGCATCGTCAGCTTGTCCGCATGGTTCATGAGCTCCATGAAGAGCAGTCCCATCGTCGTCTGGCAGATATTCCGCCGGTTCGTGCCGCCGTCCGAGAAAAGTGTATAGATGAGATTCTCCACCAGATTCTGCACGGGCAGGACATCCGCCACGCGAAAGTGCAGCCAGGCGGTATTCTCCGAGCCGAGGCTCTCCGTGAGGAAGGTGCGCAGCGGCGTCCGATCCGTATCGAGCATTTCGAGGACTTTATCGAAAAACTGCGGGAGAATAATGAAATTCACGGCGATATCCCGCTCTCCGGCGGGCAGGATCTCCTGCTTGACGCCCTGGCCGAAAAAGAGGAGTTCGCCCTCGCGCAGCGTCACGGGGGTGCCGTTGGCAATGTGCTCGGTGCTCCCCTGCACCATGTAGACCACCTCCACATAGTTGTGGGTGTGCTCCGGGAAGTGCGCAAAGCGCGTATGGGGGCGGATGGTGATGAGCCGCCCGCTCTGCAGGAGCTTCGCCGCATCGACAACATAGGACGGCGCGTCCGCGTCCATGTAGATCTCCTTATTGAGCTCGTGACCTTCGAGAAGTGCCTTTTCCTCCGGGCTGATCACACTCAGCCGCTCCA
>CAZKGZ010000090.1:3322-6110 GCA_964552365.1 uncultured Oscillospiraceae bacterium
CTTTATTATAATCGCAGGTATCCCGGTTTGCAATGCAAATAAGGATACTTTTTCAGTCAAATAACGGCCTACACTTTGGGGGCCGGTTATGGTTAAATGGTATCGGGTGATAGAATGAAATATTATCTTGCCATTGATATCGGCGCTTCGTCCGGCCGGCACATTCTCGGCCGGCTCGAAGACGGCGAAATACAAACGAGGGAAGTGTACCGCTTCCCGAACGGAGCCGCGGAAAAGGACGGCCATCTCGTATGGGACATTGCAGAGCTCGAGCGGCAGGTGCGCAAGGGCATCGATTTTGCTCTCGATACCTGCCCCGAAATCGAAAGTCTCTCGGTGGACACCTGGGGCGTGGACTATGTGCTGCTGAAGGACGGCCGGCCCATCGAGCCGGTGTATGCCTACCGCGACAGCCGCACGGAGCGCGTCATTCCCAAGGTACACGAGAAGATCCCATTCACGGAGCTCTACCGCCGCACCGGATGCCAGTTCCAAAGCTTCAACTCCATCTACCAGCTCTACGACGATCTGGAGCGGGGACGGCTCGAGCAGGCGGACGGGCTGCTGATGCTGCCGGAGTATCTTCTGTGGCGGCTTTGCGGCACAGCTTCGCGCGAGTACACGAACGCCACCACCATGGGGCTCGTCAGCGCGCGCACGCACGAGTTTGACGGCGAGATCCTGGAAACGCTCGGCTATCCCGCGAGGCTCTTCCCGAAGCTGTCCCGGCCGGGCACGGTCATCGGGACCTATAAGGGCGTCCGGTGCGTACTGTGCGCCACACACGACACGGCTTCCGCCGTGGAGGGCATCCCGATGGACGGCAATGAGCCGTACATTTCCTCCGGCACATGGAGCCTTCTCGGCGTGAAGACTCCGGAGCCCATCACCTCGGCGGATGCCGAGGAAGCCAACTACTCCAACGAGGGCGGCGTGGGCTACAACCGTTTTCAGAAGAACATCATGGGCATGTGGCCGGTGAACGAGCTCCGGCGTGAGCTTTGCCCGGACACGGACTTTTCGGAGATCGTCCGCGCCGCGCGTGAGAGCCGCTGCGAGGTACCGGTGGACATCAATGCGCCGGAGTTTCTCGCGCCGAAGAGCATGAAGGCGGCGTTTGACGAGAAGACCGGCAGCGCGCTGCACACGGTCGGCGATTACTTCCGCTGCGCGTACCGCTCTCTCGCCGTGAGCTACCGTGATGCGCTCTCCGAGCTTGAGAGCATCACCGGCAAGACTTATCAAAAGCTCTACATTGTGGGCGGCGGCGCCAAGAACGATTTTCTCAACGATCTCACGCGCGAGGCGACCGGCAAGGAGGTCATCGCGCTGCCCATTGAAGCAACGGCACTCGGAAATCTGAAAATACAAATGGAGGCGGCAAAATGTTAGTTGAAACCAAAGCGAGGATCGGCGTATTCGCCATCGCGCTGGGTGCATATCTGCCCCAGTTCCCGTCCCTTGTCCCGGAATTTGAGGGGCAGTATGCGGACTTCAAGAAGCGCATCCCCAACACCGTGGAGCTCATCGACGGCGGCATCGTCACCACGAAGGAGCAGTCCGCCGCGGCGGGCGACAAGTTCCGCGCCGCGGATGTCGATCTTGTCATCATGCAGCTCCTCACCTACGCCACATCGTACAACATGCTCCCCGCCGTGCGGGATCTGGATGTGCCCGTGGTGCTCGTGAATCTGCAGAAAATGAAAGCGCCGGACTACGCCACGACCGACACGCCGACCTGGCTCGGTACGCTCTATGCCTGCGGCGCCGTCGGCGAAATGGTCGCCGATCTCGAGCGCGCCGGCAAGCGCCATGCCGTCATCACCGGTGTGGTGGAGGGCGGCGATGATGCGGCTCAGGCGGAGATCGAAGACTGGTGCCGCGCCGCGCAGGTGCGCCGCCGCTTCCGCGACACGAATCTCGCGCAGATCGGTCGGCCGTACCCCGGCATGATGGATCTGTACATTGACGAGACCAACCTCTATCACCGCATGTGGCTCTACACGAAGCAGTTTGACTGGGAAAAGATGTGGGCCATTGCCGACAACATCACGGACGAGACTGCCATCCGCGCCAAGGCCGAGGACATTCTCAATACCTTCGACATTGAAGGCGGCGCGACGGTGGAGACCGTCTGGGATATGGCAAAGTATGTGGTCGCCTTTGAGCAGTGGGTGAAGGACGAGCAGATCGCATTTGTCGCCTCGCACTACGACGGCTTCGCCAAGGGCGTGGCGGGCAAGCTCGACTCCATGCTCATTCCCGCCTTCTCCATGCTCATCAAGCAGGGCACGGCGTGCGCGGTGGAGGGCGATATCAAGGTCGCCATGGCGATGAGCATTCTCAAGACCATTTCCGGCACCGGCCAGCTCAGCGAGATGTACTCCATCGACTTCAACGAGGACATCTGCATCATCGGTCACTCCGGCTCGGGCGACGCCGATATTTCGCAGGCGCGCAAGCCCACCATGAAGATCGTTCCGGTGTTCCACGGCAAGACCGGCGGCGGATATCTCACGCAGTTCTATCCCCCGGTCGGCCCCGTGACCTACCTCGGCATCACGCAGGACAAGGACGGACACTTCAAGTTCGTCGTCGCCGAGGGCGTGAACGAGGAGGGGCCCATTTTCATGTTCGGCGACACGAACATGCGCACGCGCTTTACCTGCGGCGCGCGGGAGTTCTGCAACCGCTGGAGCGAGGCCGGTCCCACGCACCACATGGCCGCCGCCGTCGGCCGCCATATCGACACGATCCTGAAGGTCGCCAAGATCTTCAATGTGCCGGT
>CAZKGZ010000091.1:0-6090 GCA_964552365.1 uncultured Oscillospiraceae bacterium
TCCTGAAAGTGGTTGTAGAACGAGGGACGGCGGATGCCGGCTTCGTTCGTGATCATCATGATGGAGATCTTCTCAAACGGGTATCGCAGGAGCAGCGCCTTGAAGCCGTCGGCTATGAGGCGCTTGGTAAGTTCCTTCCGAGAATCCATACCGTCCTCCTTTCAGAGCAGAAAGCGGATGATGACGTCTGCGGCCGTGATGAGGAAGAGAACGCCGCCGATGCCGTAGGCGACATTTTTCTGGGAATAACCGAAGTGATAGCCGGTGGCGATGCCGCCGACGGTGCACAGCGCCGTGACGCCGAAGAGCGTCGCAAGGCACGGCAGCCAGAAAGCGTCGAGAAAGCGCGAGCACACACCGGCGAGCAGCGAATCGAGGCTCGTGAGCACCGCGGTGCCGAGCACATTTTTATAGCGAATTTCCGAGCGGTGCTCAAAAACCGCCTTTTTGCGGATCGCTTTATAGAGCAGGAACACACCGAGCGCGAAGAAGATAAGAGCTGCCAGAATTTTCCAGATGCCGACCGCCACGGTGTAGTACGGAGCGAAGCGCGGCAGCGTTCCGACGAGGCGTCCGAGCTCCATTGCGGCCACCTGCGCCGCACAGTAGATGAGGCAGAACTTTGCGATGCGTCCGCCCTTGAGCTCGCCGAGCACAGCCCCCTGACACACGGCGGCGCCGAACACGTCGAGCGAAATGCCCACGCAGAATACGAGAATTTCCCAATACTTCATAAACGATATAACCCCTTTGATGCGTGCAAATAAAATCAACCTATATTATACCGTAAATCCGCGCGGTGGAAAGATACAAAAAGCAAAAAATGTCACGGGCAACATCGGACAGTTCGTCAATTGCGTCCAAACGGCGCAGGGTGTACAATTAAATAAAGGATTTTATTCCTCGGAAAGGACGGAAAGCCAATGCATACGGCCATATACGGAACTCTCGGCCCCTCCTGCTCGGATGCGGACACGCTCACGAAAATGACGCAGGAGGGCATGACCGGCCTGCGGCTCAATCTCTCGCACACCACGCTGCGGGAAGCGGAGCCGCTTCTTGCTGCCGTGCACGAAGCCGAGCGGCGGAGCGGGAAACGGCTCGAGCTGCTCCTCGACATGCAGGGCCCCGAGCTTCGCATCGGGCGGCTCGCGCAGCCGATGATGCTCACGGAGGGCGAGCGCGTCCGGCTCGGCGAGGGCGGCATTCCGCTGCCCGAAGAGGTGCTGCGCGCCGTGGAAAAGGGACAGATCCTCCTGCTCGATGACGGCAAGCTCCGCCTTCGCGCGGAGAGCGCCGGGACGGCCGCGGTCGAGATCGGCGGAACGCTCCGCTCCCGCAAGAGCGTTGCCCTGCCCGGGAAAGAAATTTTGCTCCCTGCCATGACGGCACAGGACAGGGAAAATCTGATGCTCGCACCCTCGTGCGGCGTGACGGCGGTCATGCAGCCCTTCGTCCGCAGCGCGGAGGATCTGCGCGATGTGCGCGCCGAGATCGACGCATGCGGCGGCAGCGGCATCCGCCTTTTTGCCAAGATCGAAAACCGCCGCGGACTGGACGCTCTCCCGACGCTCCTCCCGCACGCAGACGAGATCGTCATCGCGCGCGGCGACCTCGGCAATGCCGTGCCGCTCTGGGAGCTGCCCGTGGTGCAAAAGCGCATCGCCGCCCTCTGCCGCGAGCACGGCGTGCCGTTCATGGTCGTGACGCAGATGCTCGCCTCCATGGAGCACTCGCCCGTGCCGACCCGCGCGGAGGTGAGCGACATCTGCAATGCCGTGCTCGACGGCGCGGCTTCCGTCATGGTGACCGGCGAGACGGCGGCGGGCGAGTACCCGGTCGAGGTCATACGCTTCCTTGCCAACACCGTCCGCGAAGCGGAAGCATTTCTTGCGGCAAAATAAATCATCCCGCCCTTGAAAATCGGCGGATGATATCGTAAAATGATACTGTACTCCAATCTCCGGCAAAGGGGACATGCTAATGAAGCAGCTCATCAACAAAAAAAGCGCGATGCTCCTGATCTTCGTGCTCACGCTCGTGCTTTTCATCCTTCTTACGCTGCCTGCCCGCGTGCTGCTTGCGAAGCTGGATCTGACGGAAATGCGTCCGGCCGCGGCTCTCACGCCGGTGGTCGGCATGCTCTTCGGCTGGCCGGCCGCCGCCGGCTGCGCGGTCGCCAACTTCATCTGCGGCATGGCGGCGGGCTACGGCATCTCCTATACGATTTTCGACAGCCTCCTGCAGGTGCTCTACGCCATGGCGTCGTATTATTTCTGGCGGCGCATCAACAGTGAGCGCGGCGGTCTCGAATTCCGGCTGAACAGCGTTTCGCGCTTTCTGAAGTTCTGCCTGCTCCTTGCGCTCAATGCGGTGCTGACGGTCATCTGCAGCGCCATCCTCGCCCGCACCTTTGATATTGCGAACTTCCTTTCCGTATATAATTTCTATCAGTTCCTCAACTGCTTCGATTCGGGACTCGTTTTCGGCGCACCGCTCCTCATTCTCGGGCACCTTCTCAATAAGAAGCTCAAGAACATTACCGAAGGCAAGCACGACAAGATCGTCCGCTTTACCATCGGCGAGCGGATGATCCTCTATTCGCTGTGTACGGGCCTTTGCCTGTGCCTCGTTGTCGGTGCGGCGGTATATCTCACGGATAAATACGACAGCACGCAGACTTCCATCAGCATCTGGGGCCGGACATATCTTTTCCAGTCCTTTGCGCTGAACATCTATCTCGCCATGTCCCTCGGCTTCATGCGCTTCGCGGAGCGGAAGATCTCCCGCCCCATCGAGGACCTCGCCCGCATCACGAAAAAATACTACAGCAACGAGCACACGGATGAACAGCGCGAGGAGATGATCCAGGCGTGCGAAATGTACTCCAAGGACACGACCGAGGTCGGCGACCTGGCGCGCTCGTACATTTCCGTAACGCGCGACCTGAGCGGCTATATCAAGAACCTGCGCACCGTGATGGCGGAAAAGGAGCGCATCAACGCCGAGCTCACGCTTGCCTCCGACATTCAGGCACATATGCTCCCGTGCATTTTCCCGCCGTTCCCGGAGCGCGGAGAGTTTGACCTCTACGCCGAAATGCACCCGGCCAAGGAGGTCGGCGGCGACTTCTATGATTTCTATATGATCGGCGAGGACAAGCTCGCCGTCATCACCGCGGATGTGTCGGGCAAGGGCGTTCCCGCGGCGCTCTTCATGGTCATCACGAAAACGATGATCAAAAACTACACCCAGCTCGGCATGGAACCGGCGGAGGTGTTCACCACCGTAAACCGCATCCTGTGCGACGGCAACGACGCCGGCCTCTTCGTAACGGCGTGGATGGGCGTGCTCGAGATCTCCACCGGCACTCTCACCTATGTGAACGCCGGCCATAACCCGCCGCTCCTCAAGCGCGCCGGAGGAGAGTTTGAATATCTCCGTGCCCGCACGGGCTTCGTTCTCGCCGGCATGGATGACATGGTCTACCGCCAGAACACGCTCACCGTAAACCCCGGCGACCGTCTCTTCCTCTATACCGACGGCGTGACCGAGACAACGGACACGCACGAGCAGCTCTACGGCGAGGAGCGGCTCCGCAGCTTCCTGAACAGCCATCCCGCCGCCGACACGACCGGATTGCTCCGCGCACTGCTGCAGGATCTCAAAGCCTTTGCGGACGGCGCGCCGCAGTTTGACGACATCACCATGCTGCTCCTCGACTTTCGCGGCAAGGTCCTCCCGATGACGGAGCGCACCTTTGAGGCGAAAACGGAGAATGTCCCCGCGGTGCTCGGCTTCATCGAGGAAGAGCTCGAAAAGGCCGGCTGCTCCATGAAAGTGCAGACCGCTGTGTGCGTGGCAATGGAGGAGCTTTTCGTCAACATCGCAAGCTATGCCTATCGCGAACCGGGCGGCACGGCGCGCATTTCCTGCGGCGTCAACCCGGATACGCATACGGCCACATTCATCGTTGCGGACTCCGGCGGAGCATTCAACCCGCTGGCCAAGTCCGACCCCGACATCACGCTTTCCGCAGAGGATCGCCCCATCGGCGGCCTCGGCATCCTCATCATCAAGAAAACCATGGACAGCGTAGCGTACAGCCGCGTAAACGGCGAAAACCGCCTCACCATGACAAAACATCTCGAAGAAGGGAGCACGGCAAAATGACGATTTCCCAAGAACAGAAAAACGAGACCCTGACGCTCCGTCTCGAAGGACGCCTCGACACCATCACCGCTCCGGAGCTCGAAAAGCTCGTGACGGAGCTGCCGAGGGAAGTGACGGCTCTCGTGCTCGACATGACGGATCTGGCCTACATTTCGTCGGCCGGACTGCGCGTGCTGCTCGAGGCACAGAAAAAAATGAACCGCCGCGGCTCGATGAAGCTCATCGGCGTCGGCGAGAGCATTATGGATATTCTGGAGATGACCGGCTTTGCCGACATCCTGACCATCGAATAAAACGAACATAAGGAAGGACAAAACTATGACAGAGCAGGTAACCTCCCGCACCAACAACGGCATTTTGTATATCTCCCTCTCCGGACGCGTGGACGCGACGAACGCCTCCGCCGTGGAGGAAGACATCCATGCGGTCCGCGCTGCGAACCCCGGCCTTCCCACCGTGATCGATGCGGACGACCTCGCGTACATCTCGAGCGCCGGACTGCGCGTGATCATGCGTCTGCGCAAGGATGAGCCGAAGCTCGCCATCATCAATGCCTCCGATGAGGTGTATCAGGTCTTCGAGATGACCGGCTTCACCGACATGATGAAGATCGAGAAGGCGTACCGCCGCATTTCCGTGGACGGCTGCGAGTTCATCGCCCGCGGCGCGAACGGCATCGTGTACCGCTACGATCCGGAGACGATCGTCAAGGTGTTCTTCAACCCCGATGCTCTGCCGGAGATCGAGAAGGAGCGCATAAATGCCCGCACTGCTTTTGTTCTTGGCATGAACACCGCCATTCCGTACGACATCGTGCGCGTCGGAAACGGCTACGGCATGCGCTCCGAGCTTTTGAGCGCCACATCCATCTCCAAAATGATGATCCGCGACCCGGAGCATCTCGAGGAGCCGGTGCGTCTGTTCGTCGACACCCTCAAGCACATCCACTCCATCCAGGCCGAGCCCGGTGACTTCCCGGAGATGAAAAACGAAGCGATCGGCTGGGCGGAATTCGTGAAAGACTACATCCCCGCCGAGCAGTATGATAAGCTCATCTCGCTCGTGCAGGCGCTGCCGAACAGCCTCACGCTGCTGCACGGCGACTACCACGGCGGCAACGTCATGGTGCAGAACGGCGAGACCATCCTCATCGACATGGACACGCTCGCCACCGGCCACCCGATCCTCGAGCTGAGCGCCATGTACAATGCGTATGTGGGCTTCGGCGAGATCGACCCCGACAGCACCATCAAGTTCCACGGCTATCCCTTCGAGGTCGGCGTGAGATTCTGGAAGCTCGCCCTCGCGCGCTACCTCGGCACCGACGACGAAGACGCCATCCGCGCCGTGGAGGAGAAGGCCATGGTCATCAGCTACGCCCGCATGCTCCGCCGCGCCGTCCGCCGCAATGTGCCCGACCGCGATGCGCGCGTCAAACGCTCGCAGGAAATGCTCGCCGAGCTCCTGCCCCGCGTAGATTCCCTCACCTTCTGATGCACGAGACCGAGCGCATCGTCGACGGGGAGATCACGCTCGTTCCGTACGATCCGAGCGGGCAGGCCGAGGCTCTCGCATGGTATCAAGACCGGGAGCTGTGCCGACAGGTGGACAACATCGACCGCGTCTACACGCGGGAGGTGCTCAACGCCATGTACACCTTCCTTCACACGCACGGCGAGTGCTGGTTTATCCGCTTCAACGGCGTATTGGTGGGCGATGTGTCGCTCCGCGAGAAGGACAATGAGATCGCCGTCGTCATCTGCCGCGAGTACCAGAACCGGCATATCGGCCGCCGCTGCATCCGCGAAATGCTCCGCCGCGCCGAAGAAAAAGGCGAAACATACGTCACCGCCCGCATCTACTCCTTCAACACCCAAAGCCAACGCGCCTTCCGCTCCGCCGGCTTCCGAAAAATCG
>CAZKGZ010000092.1:0-2229 GCA_964552365.1 uncultured Oscillospiraceae bacterium
CTTCTTTGAAATAGTCTTTGGTTACTCGGAAGACTACCGGGCTCAGGGCGAAGAGGGCTATGAAGTTGGGGATGGCCATCAGGCCGTTGAGGGTGTCGGCGATGTTCCACACGAAGTCGAGCGTGGAGACGCTGCCGACCACGATCACGAGGATGAAGAGGAACTGGTAGATCTTGGCGCCGCGCAGGCCGAAGAGGTACTGCACGCAGCGCGAGCCGTAGAGCGACCAGCCGAGGATGGTGGAGTAGGCGAAGAGCATGAGCGCGATGGCGATGAACACCGAGGAGAATGTGCCGCTGAACACCGTACCGAAGGCCGCCGTGATGAGCGAGCTGCCCGGCTTCACGCCGAATTCCACTTCCACGCCGGAGATGATGATCGTGAGCGCGGTGAGCGTGCAGATGACGAGCGTGTCCATGAACACCTCGAAAATGCCGTAAACGCCCTGCTGCACGGGGCCGTCGCAGTGGGCGGCGGCGTGGGCGATCGGCGCGGAGCCGAGGCCGGCTTCGTTGGAGAAGGCGCTGCGGCGCAGGCCCCAGATGACCGCCTGACGGAGCGTGATGCCCGCCGCGCCGCCGAGGACCGCCTGCGGCGTGAACGCCGAGGCGAAGATCTTCCCGAACGCGGGGATGATGCCGCGGAAATTGCAGACGATGACGACGAGCGTCATGATGATGTAGCCGAGGCTCATGAACGGGATGAGCTTTTCCGTGACGGCGCCGATGCGCTTGATGCCGCCGAAGAGCACCAGACCTGTGAGCGCCGCGAGGCCGATGCCGAGCCCCCAGTGGAGCGCGGTCGTGCCGGTGAAGTCGGGGTCGAGTGCGAGCACGGCATCCGTGACGGATTCGACGATGGAGTTTGCCTGCGACATGTTGCCGATGCCGAACGCGGAGATCGCGGCGAGGATGCAGAATGCGCTCGCGAGCCACCCCCACTTTTCGCCCATGCCGTTTTTAATGTAGTACATCGGGCCGCCGACCCAGTCGCCGCGCGCATCGCGCTCGCGGTACTTCACGGCGAGGAGCACCTCGGAGTACTTGATGACCATGCCGAGCAGAGCCGCCATCCACAGCCAGAACACCGCGCCGTAGCCGCCCATGGCGATGGCCTGCGATGTGCCGACGATGTTGCCCGTGCCGACCGTTGCGGCGAGCGCCGTCGTCACGGCCTGCAGCGGCGTTACGCTGCCCTCGGCCGACTCCTGCTTTTTGAAGAGCTTGCCGAGCGTGTTTTTCATGGCGTAGCCGAAGCGGCGGAACTGCACCGCTCCGCTGCCGATGGTCATATATATGCCGCCCACGAACACGCACGGCAGCAGGATATACAGCCATGCCACATTGTTCAGCGGCCCCGTCAGAAATTGATAGAGCCGGTTGTCATAGATCGACGACATGTTGAATTTCCCCCTCATACTGCGGTTTTAACAGGTTTTTAACATGAAAAAAGAGCCGTGCCCCATCGGGCGCGGCTCGTCCTATTTCTGTAAAACCATTTCCGTCCCGAAACTATAATAGGGAGATTATACGACACTGCGGTCGGAAATGCAACAAAAAATTTTCAATGATTTAATGATTTACAGTACACCGCGCAGCAACATTTGTCGCACAGCGGCTTACGGGCGCTGCACACGGCCCGGCCGTGGAGCACGAGGCGGTGGCAGAAGTCGTTCGTTTTCTCCGGCGGGAGCGCCTCGCGCAGGAGCTTCTCGATGCGCGCGGGGTCTTTTTCATCGTCCACGAGCCCCATGCGGTTCGTAAGGCGGATGCAGTGCGTGTCCACCACGACCGCGCCCGGCCGGCGGAACACATCGCCGAGGATGAGATTCGCGCTCTTGCGCCCCACGCCGGGGAGCGTGAGCAGATCCTCCATCGTGTCCGGCACCGCGCCGCCGTAGACTTCGACGATGCGCACGGCCTGCAGCACGAGGTCGCGCGCCTTGGCGTGGTAGAACCCGCACGAGCGGATGAGCTCCTCCACCTCGCCGATGTCCGCGCGCGCCATGTCCCGAACGGTCGGGAAGCGCGCAAAAAGGGCGGGCGTCACGAGATTCACCCGCGCGTCCGTGCACTGCGCCGCGAGCCGCACCTGCACCAGCAGCCGCCACGGATCGCGCTCGTCCAGTGTGCAGTCCGCCATCGGGTACTCCCGCTCGAGCGCTGCAATGATCCCCTCGATCTGTTCCTTCGTCCGCATAGACCTCACCTCCCCCGCATTCTACCATAT
>CAZKGZ010000092.1:2329-5984 GCA_964552365.1 uncultured Oscillospiraceae bacterium
TATGCCGGAGAAGAAATACCGTCCGTTGGCGGATGAGCTGCGGCCGGCGGAGCTGGACGATGTGGTCGGGCAGAACCACATTCTCGGGAAAGGCGGGCTGCTGCGGCGCATCATCGAGAGCGGCGACATCCCGAACATGATATTCTACGGGCCGTCCGGCACGGGCAAAACGACCGTCGCGCGGATCATCGCCGAGAAAACGAACCGCGCTCTGCGCAAGCTGAACGCCACGACCGCAGGGCTTTCGGACATCCGCGCCATCATCGACGAGCTCGACACCATGCTCGCGCCGAACGGCATCCTGCTCTATCTCGACGAGATACAATATTTTAATAAGAAGCAGCAGCAGAGTCTGCTGGAATTCATTGAAAACGGCTCCATCACGCTCATCGCGTCCACGACGGAGAACCCGTATTTCTACGTGTACAACGCCGTCCTCTCGCGCAGCACGGTGTTCGAGTTCAAGGCCATCTCCCCGAAGGACGCGGAGGGAGCGGTGCGCCGCGCCGTGCGGCTGCTCTCCGAGCGCGAAGGGCTCGAGGCGGACTGCCCGGACGAGGTGGTGACGCTCGTGGCGCAGGGGTGCGGCGGCGATGTCCGCAAGGCGCTCAACGCCGTGGAGCTTCTCTTCACCGCCGCGCCGCGCATCGACGGGCGCGTGGTGCTCTCCCCGGACGATGCCCGCGCCGTGACGCAGCGCAGCGCCATGCGCTATGACCGCGAGGGCGACGAGCACTACGATGTGGTGTCCGCGCTCATGAAGTCGCTGCGAGGCTCCGACCCGGACGCGGCGCTGCACTATCTCGCGCGGCTGCTGGAAGCGGGCGACCTGCCCGGCGCGTGCCGCCGCATCCTCTGCTCGGCGAGCGAGGACATCGGCATGGCGTATCCGCAGGCGGTGAGCATCGTGAAGGCGTGCGTGGACAACGCGCTGCAGCTCGGTCTCCCCGAGGCGCGGCTGCCGCTCGCGCAGGCGTGCATCCTCCTCGCCACCGCGCCGAAATCGAACAGCGTCGTTGCGGCCATCGATGCCGCGCAGGCGGATGTCCGCGCCGGAAAGAGCGGCAATATCCCGCGCGAAATGCAGAACGTTCACGCCGACGGCACGGGCTTCGAGCGCGAGCAGGGCTACAAGTACCCGCACAGCTACCCCGGCCACTGGGTGCGCCAGCAGTACCTGCCCGACTCACTCAAAAACGCGCACTACTACGACTACGGCGACAACAAGACCGAGCAGGCGGCGCGCGCCTACTGGGAACTGATCAAGAAATGAGGGGCAGAGAATGGATGTACGGCTCGGCGATGTGCTCACGATGAAGAAAGCCCATCCCTGCGGCTCAAACCGCTGGGAGGTGCTGCGCATCGGCGCGGACTTCAAGCTCCGCTGTCTCGGCTGCGGGCGCGAGGTCATGGGCGCGCGGCAGAAATTCGAAAAGCAGATCCGTAAGATCGAACGCAAAGACGACGAGGCGGCGCCGGTCTGAGGCACCGCTCCCGGTGCGTTTTTCCCCGTCCGTCGGTCTCTCCCGTGCGGAGATTCCGGCGGATTCGGCGCTTTCACCGAAAAATTCCCGCATTTTTCGGTTTGACTTGTGTCGATGCAGGGGATATAATAGGTTGGTTGAATACCTTAATATAATAAAGTCTATTCATTCAATTTCTTCTCAAGTGAGGTGAAGGTCATGGAATCCGGTCACAGTCCCGACGGCACAGGCGAGGGCCGATTGCCGAATAACGATCCTCCGCCGGCTTCTGTGACCGCCGGCAGATAATCGGTCCCACTGTGCCTTACCATTTTATATGTAGGAGGTAAGGCGCTTTGGCAGAATCTACTGTCACCCTCGAGAGCACGATCTCCGCGCTGGTCGAGGGAAAAAAGTACTCCACGCTGCGGGACATCCTTATCACGATGAATCCCGCGGACGTAGCCGCCGTCTTTGAAGAGACGGATGAACTCGCCCTGCCGCTGCTTTTCCGGCTGCTGCCGAAGGAGCTTGCGGCGGAGACCTTTGTGGAAATGCAGCCCGAGCAGCAGGAGCTGCTCATCCGCGGCTTCTCCGACACAGAACTGAAGGAAGTCGTAGACGAGCTGTATGTCGACGACGCGGTCGACCTCGTAGAGGAAATGCCCGCGAACGTCGTAAAGCGTATTCTTCGCCAGGCCGACCCCGATATGCGCCGGATGATCAACGAGATCCTGCGCTACCCGGAGGACAGTGCCGGCAGCATCATGACGACGGAGTTTGTCTCCCTCCGTCCGAAAATGACCGTGGAAGAGGCGACCAAGCGCATCAAGCGCACGGGCGTCGACAAGGAGACCATCAACACCTGCTATGTCACCGACCGGGGCGAGCTCATCGGCGCCCTGTCGCTGCGCACGCTCATTCTCTCCGACGATGACGACATCATCTCCGACATCATGGAGCCGAATGTCATTTCCGTAACGACTTCGGAAGACCAGGAGACCGTTGCGCAGATGTTCTCGAAGTACAACTTCAATGCGCTCCCCGTGGTGGACACCGAGGGGCGGCTCGTCGGCATCGTCACCGTTGACGACGCCATCGACGTCATGGAAGAAGAGGCGACCGAGGACATTGAAAAGATGGCCGGCATGGCGCCCTCGGAGCGTCCGTATCTGTACACCGGCGTCATCGAGACATGGAAGGCGCGTTTCCCGTGGCTTCTGATCCTCATGCTCTCGGCCACATTCACATCGCTCATCATCAACCACTTTGAGGCGCAGCTCGCCGCGTGCATCGTGCTCTCGTCGTTCATCCCGATGCTCTCGGGCACCGGCGGCAACAGCGGCACGCAGGCCTCCGTCGCGGTCATCCGCGGACTGGCCCTCGATGAGATCGAATTTTCCGATCTCGGGGCGGTCGTGTGGAAGGAAATGCGCGTGAGCGTGCTGTGCGGATTGTGTCTCGCGTGCGCGAACTTCGTGAAAATGCTGCTCGTGGACTATCTGCTGCTCCACAACGGCGTGACGCCGATGGTCGCGCTCGTGGTGTGCATCACGCTCGTATTCGTGGTGTTCATCGCAAAACTCGTCGGCTGCTCACTGCCGATCATCGCCCGCCGCCTCGGGTTCGACCCCGCGGTAATGGCAAGCCCGTTCATATCCACCATTGTGGACGTGCTCTCCCTGCTCATCTATTTCACCGTCGCTACCGCCCTGCTCGGGTTGTGACGGGGAAAATAAACATTCTAAGGAGAAAAATTCTATGAGTGAAGAATGCACCCATGACTGCTCGAGCTGCAGCTCTTCGTGCGGAGAACGCACCGAACCGCAGAGCCTTCTCAAGCCCCTCAACGGCGCATCGCGTGTCGGCAAGGTCATCGCCGTCGTAAGCGGCAAGGGCGGCGTCGGCAAATCGATGGTCACATCGATGATGGCCGTCATCATGGCGCGCCGCGGCTTCAAGACCGCCATTCTCGACGCCGATATCACCGGTCCCTCCATCCCGAAGGCGTTCAACATCCACGGCAGCGTGACGCAGAGCGACAACGGCATTGAGCCGCTCGCCTCCCACACCGGCATCAAGGTGATGAGCATCAACCTCCTGCTCGAGAACGAGACGGCACCGGTGCTCTGGCGCGGCCCCGTCATCGCGGGCGTTGTCGGCCAGTTCTGGACGGATGTGCACTGGGGCGA